>JAJRTI010000143.1 GCA_024278415.1 Planctomycetota bacterium
AAACCCCAGTTGTCATAACCTGTGCTGTGGAGCCGAAAGCCGGCGATGTCGCGCTTGTAGTAGGCCCGTGAGGGCCTTCCGCTCGGGTGGCGAATCGCCATCGGCGCAGAGGGCGCCCTGACGGTCGCCACTACAAGCGGGGCGCTCCCGCTCTCGCATCGCGGTGCGTTCGACACCTCAGCCATCCCATGACGCTGTGCGGCGAGGCCTCGGCCCGAGTGGGGTTTTGCAAGTCGCTCAATAGCCAGGCGGCGGGGGTCAACGGCCGCCTGGGGGCACGTGGCGCAAGCCTTGGGAACGCGGATCGTGGCGTTCACAGAGCCCCGCAAGGGGCGACAGTACCGTGTGAACGTGGCATACTGTCGCCTCTACGAGGCTTTGGTGCCGTTGCCTGTTGCTTACCCAAGGCTCACGCCTTGGGCGATTCACTGTCGCCCCGTTGAGGGGCTTCCGAAGGCCATCCAATGCTTAAGTTCGCGCCATTAGGGCTTGTCCCCGTGTGGCTGGGCGGCGGGGGGGAGCGCGGGCACTTGCGCCCGTAGTCGGCAATCACCGCTCCACTGGGGGCGAGCCCAGTGGGGGCGGGAAGCGCGTACACATCCCGTCATTCCGCCTCCAGCCGCCCCGCCTGCCCCTTCCGCCAGCGCCACGACCGGGTTCCCACGAGTGCGTTGCGAGCGAAGTCGGCCGCGGACACCATGCGCACGCCAACTGTGGGCCGCCCCGCGAACACGCGCTTGGCCCGATCGGCAAGCCGGAGCTTCAGCTCCCGAAGAGCTTGGTCGTACCACATGTGGTCGTTGTCGACCTTGAAGGCCATGTCCCCCACCTGGACTTGCACGGACGTGGGGTCGAGGCCCCGCGTCTCGAAGAACTTGAACACGAGCATCCCGGCGCTCGCTTCCACCGACCGCACCGATGGCGGCGTCAGATCGAGCAGCAGCGGCTGGTGGCGCACCTCGGACCAGTTGCCGGCCCCGTCCTGCACTTGCACGTGGAAGTAGACGAGCCCGTCCCCGACGGTGGCGAACGTCGCCGGCGCCTGCGCGGTGGTGGGGCGCGTGGCCGGGGAGCGGTCGAGCGAGCAGCGCCGCGCCTGGATGCCGCCCAGGTCGCACGCGTCCCACTGAAGGTCAAGCTCGTCTCGGCCAAGCACGGGCCAGAAGGCGAGGTCGTCGATGTAGAACGCGTCCGCACTGCCCGGCCGGCCGGTCGGGCTCTTGGGCCTCGACGTGAACCGCAGCGCGGACAGGCGGTAGACCATGCGGGTCGGGGCCCTGCCCTTGAGCACGGCAGCGAACACGTCCTTGGCGGCGAAGCGCCATGCGGCCGAGCCCACACCGGCTGACGCCAGCGTGAGGCGGTCGTCGCCAAGCTCCCCGGAGAGGGCGAACGCGGTGGAGGTATGCGGGAGCCAGTAGTGCAGTGTCATGAGCGGATACTGGCCCGCGTCGATGGAGCAGTCGATCACCCCGCCGAACTCGTACGCCCATCGCGTGCTCAAGGCCAGGAGGGAATAGGAGCCGGCATACGGCCGAATCGTGCTCCGGCCCAGCCACGCGGCCCGCGCCCTGTGGCCGGCCGACGCGCCGCGGACCGTGGCGCGGAGGCCGGCCGTCTTCGACTCGAAGTCGAACACCACCGGCGCGCGTTTCGTGCGGATGCGTTGCACGACCGGCGCCACGGTGTCGCGGCGCCGATCATAGCGCCAGCGGATCCGGTAGGGCCGCATCATGGCGCGGCCGCCGCGGCTCCGCACGCCTCCCACTTCGACCGCGATCGTTTGCCCGTCCCGCAACGTGACGCCGCTGGCCGCGAGGTCGGCCGAGAGGACATCGCCCGTGGGCGAGAGCGGCCAGCCGTGCGCCGGCGGGCGGAGCTTGCGGCCGTCGACGCTCACCCAGGCCCGGCTCGCGTCGAGCCCGCGGCCGCTGGGGTCGCGGAAGTGGAACGCGAAGGCCTCGGACTTGTCTTCGCCCTCGTATGGCGCGACCACGCTCGCGACCTCCGGCCGCGCGGCCTCATCCCGGGCGCCGAGCTTGAAGCGCCTAAACTCGTACGAGCAGCCCGCTCCGTTGCAGGCCAAGCCGGCGAGGCCCTCCTGCGTATCGTGGAAGTTGCCGAACGTGAAGCGGTCGACCTGGAGCGCGTCCGCGTCGGGATAGTGCGTGCGCAGCGCGGCAAGGAGCGGGAACTCCGCGGTGTGCCACTGGCCATCGGCCCGCGCGCCGGCGACCTCGCCGATGGCCAGCGGGTCGTGGCGGTCCCAGGCCGGGCCCGTGAGCCGAATGCGATGGGCCACGTCGTCCAGGTCGAAGTACAGGTCGATGCGCGTGCCTGGCGAGACGCGGTAGTCGAAGCTCAACACGGGCTGCTCGACCGCGTCCACCGGCGCGGCGAGCGACCGGACGGCCATGGGCCCCGCGCCAAGGCTCGTGACGCGGTAGCCATCGTCCAGGGGCGCCACGCGAGCCGCGACCGCACCGTCGTACACGTTCGTCCACTGGCCATCGTTGAACTCGACCCGCCGCGGGGGCTCGAACTCCGGGCGGCGGACGCGCGTGGCCGCGAGCCGCGTGCGCGCGAGCAGGATGCCGTTGTTGATAGTCCAAAACGCGATCTTGCCGCCGGGCAGCGGGTCCGGGTCGTCGTATTGGAGCGCGAGCTTGCCGTTGCGCGTGATAGCCAGCTTGGAGCCTCGCCGGCGCAGTTGCACGAGGAACCAGTCGTGGTGCACGTCGAGGTCTCCGCGCTGCCGGCGCCGCGGCGGATCGAAGAGAGCGGCCTTGCTCGACGCGCGGGCCACGACCTTGCCCTTGCGATAGAGCCGCGTCACCGTATTGCCGTCTGCGCCCATGAGCAAGGTGTACCCGCTGGCGAAACTGCCGCCGTCGGCGCAGATCGTGAGCCCGAAGCATTCGGGCCGCTCGTACCCCAGGTTGCGCCGGAACGCGGCCATCTCGAAGCCGAAAAACGCGTCCACTGCGATGTCGCCCTCGAACGCGCACTTGTGCCAGACCGCGGCGAGCTGCTTCGAGCGGCCGCCGAACCACGACCACTTGGGCGTGCAGATCCACCGGTTCATCATGCCCCAGCGGCCGCCGGCGAGCGTCCAGTCCACCGGCATGTGCTCGAACGCGTAGTCGAGCACGTCCGGCGACGCCACCTCGCACCGCGACGGGGCAGCCACGGCCAGGCGCACCGCGTCGCCGGCCAGCGGCTCGGGATCTTCATACTCCATGACGGCCTTGCCGCCGGCGCGCGCCAGGACTTTGCCGCGGTCGAGGGACAACTCCCATTTCAGGCCGGCATCGAGTCCCGTTGCGGAGGTCAACACCTTCCCGCCTCGCGCGAGCGTGGCTTGGCAATCCGTTGGCTTAGCGGTGCGGTTCTGCACCTTGAGCGTGTATCCGCTGTTGGGCTTTCGGGGCTGGGCCCGCGCCTCCATCTCGAACGACTCGTACGGCGACCGCGGGGTGTAGCTCAAGCGCACGCGGCCCGGCAGGGGGTAGCGATACCAGTAGGCGCCGAACGAGCGCACCCAGTCCTCCTTGGGGTTGGCCCACTTGCGCATGTAGCGGTCGTTGGCGAAGGTCGAGGACATGGTGAGCCGGCGCGGCCGCGGCTGGAAGCGAGACGTGTCGAGCACGCGCACGTCATCGTAGTACACGCCCCGGCCCTCGCTCGCCCACAGGCCGATGCCGCCCCACGAAAGCTCCGGGCACGTGGCGCGAAGCGCGGGCGCATCGTCGACGAACGCGGCCACTTGCTCGCCATCGATTTGCACCTTGAGCGCGTAGTGCTGGCCCGCGCCGGCCGCGCCCGGGCGCTCGGCGAGGACCTTGCGCTCGCCGTCCCACACGCGCACGAGCCGCAGCGCGTCCGACCACTCGAAGAGCCAATAGTGCTGGGCGTCGCGCACGGCGAACGCGAGCCCCATGCCGCCGCCGAGGAAGCGCGCGGAGGCCTCGAACGTGTAGTCGCCCCAAAAGTAGTGGCCGGCCGTGGCGAGCGATTCCTTCGCGTAATGGGCCGGCTGGATCGCCAGGTCCGTGTCCACGCGGTCGAGGTCGATCTCCTTGCGCTTCACCACGACCTCGCGGTCCCGCTGCCGAAAGCCGAACGCGCGGCGCACCACGAGCTTCACCGTCGTGCCGGGCCGGCCGAGGATGCGCTCGACGATGTCGTCGCGCGACGTGCCAATCGCGGTCTCACCGTCGATCTTCGCGATCACGTCGCCGGCGTGCAGGCCGGCGGCTTCGGCCGGGCTGCCGGGGTGCACGGCAATGATGTGCGCGCGGCCGTCGCGGTACGACACGCGCACACCAATGCCGGTGTAGCGCCGCGTGCGGCCTTCGTACAAGGCCGCCAGCACCGGACTCTTGGGGAACCGCGCAAAGATCGTGAACGGGTTGGGGCTGAACGTGGCCGCCTTCATACCCGACAGCTCCCAGTACCCCGACTGCGGCTTCCACTGGCCCACGACCTCGGCGCGCATGAAGTTGTCGTTGAACACGACCGGGCCCAGCCGTTGCGCCCGCACCGGCTTGAGTTGGACCGCAGCCGCGCCGGCGCGCGCGGCCATGTTCTTGCCCGCGTAGGCCGCGTCTTCAGTTCGGATCAGCGCCACGCCGTCGAGGGCCACGACGATGCCGCGGCCTGCGCGGCGGATGGCCAGCTCGAACGTGGGCGGCCAGCGCATGCCTTTGCGCTCGGCCAGGCGATGCGCCTGGGGCCCGTCGAGCCGGTCCAGGCGCATCGCGTCCGGGCCGAGCGCGAGCCGGTAGGTGTGCTGCGCGTCCGCGCCGCAGAAGTACGCGTCCGCCTCGCCGGCGAGGGCGCGGCCGGGCGTGTTCCGGCCCTCGAAGATGAATAGTTGTCCCGTTGGCCCTGGGGCGGCCGCGCACAGCCGGCCGTCTGGCGCGGCGGCCACCAGCATGGCTACAGTGAGGACAGTGCGAATGTGCATGGTCGACGCCTCCTTCTAAGCACGTAGCCGCATGCGCCCTCCGTAGCCGCATTCTGGCGAATGCGGCTACCGCCTGAACGCGGGGCTCCAAACGCTCTACAGGTCGTCCTCCGCCGGCTGCGCGGCCCCGCGCCACTAGGTGGAGCGCCGCGACTGCTTGGGCAGCACCGCGGTCTCGCGCCACGTGAGGTACGCGTCGACCTGGCGCTGCATGAGGGCCTGCTGAAGCTTCGCGAGCAGGGCTTGGCGGATCGCGGCGCGCTTGGCAAGCGCGGCCCGCGCCGCTGCCGCGTCTTCGATCTTGGACGCCCACAGCGCCTGCGTGGCTTGCTGCTCCTCGGCCTGCGCTTGGGTGAGCCGCGCGATCTGCGTTTGCGTGAGGCCGCTCTTCGACACGAATGCCTGGAAGCCGGTCTGGATCAATTGGGCGTGCCGCGCCTTGGCGGCCGCGGCGAGCGTCTCGGCAGAGGGCAGATTGAGCGTGCGCGGCGGCAAAGCCGAGCGCCGGCGATCGGCCTGCGCGGCGGCGAACCGCGGGCGCTGGTTGTCGTCGAGCAACGCGGCGATCTGGGCGTCGGTCCGGCGCTGGATGTCGCGCTGGAGCAGGCTCAGCACGTGAGGCGGGGCCTGCGCGTCTTGGCACTGCACCCATGCCTGCCGCAGATCGTCGCGCGATTTCTTGAGCCGCGCGGCCACCTGATCTTTTTGTGCGGGCGAGAGCGCCAGGCGCTCGGCCCAGTAGTCGAGCAGCGTCGTGGCCAAGGCCGGGGGCATGGCCGCGGCTGGGGGCGGCGCGGCCCGCACAACGACCGCGGGGATCGGGCGGCGGCCAGCCGGCGGGGTCCAAGTGGCCGCTTGGGCCTTCAGGTTCGCGTTCTCGCTCTTGAGCCGCTGCAACTCGTTTTCCAGCTTCCCCTGGCGTTTTGACATCTTCTCCACGAGCTTCTCGAAGTCGCCAATGCGCTTGACGCGGCGTTCGAGAGCGGCGCGGCGCTCCTCGCTCTTCTTGAGCTTGCGCTTGAGATCGAGTTCGGTCTTGGACGGCCCGCAGCCAGGCAAGAGCATGGCCACGGCGAGGCATGCTACTGGTTGGATGGAGATCTTCATACACTCACCGTCCCGCCTGTTCGGCGCGTCGTTGGCGCAGGGTCTCGATGCGCAGCCGGAGGGCTTCGGGCGCTTGGTTGGCGTTGGCTCCGCGTTGCTGGGCCCACCAGCGCTGCCACTCCGCGGGCGTGCGGAAGTGCTGGCCGGTGAGCTTGTGCAGGCCGTACGACGCGCCGGCGCGCACGTTGGTGATGCGGTGGTTGAGCACGCTAATGAAGTGGGGGATGGAGCTGCGGTCGGCGATACGCACGAGCGCGCGGCACGCGACCCAGCACTGCCGGCCGCGCACGATGCGGCCCTCCTCGTGGAGGAGGCGGTGCAAGTGGGGCAGGGCGCGGCGGTCCTTGAGCACACCGAGGGTCTCTATCGCGCGCCACAAGGGCTCGCCTTCCGCTCCCTGTTGGATGGCCTGAAGTTGCTCGTCCGCGAGGCGCTGCTTCTGCTCCGGCGTCATGTTGTCGAAGCGGCCGTCGGGCACCATGAAGCGGAAGACGACCCGCTGGCCGCCGTTCATGAACGTGACGCGACGCTCGTCTTCAAACAGGTCCACCGGCCCCTGCGGGGGGCGCCGGCGCACGATGCGAGATCTGCCGGTGTAGAGGTACCGGCTTGGAGGCGCGACTTGCGCGGCTTGGAGCGCCTTGTAGAGCGGCGAGCCCTTGGGCTCCCACAGCAGCGCCAACTCGTACATTTCGATGGCGCGGCCGCGGCGGCCGAGCCGGTCGTACGCGAAACCGGCCGAATAGTACGCACGCGCCCATTCGCTCGCGGAGAACGAACTGCCCGGCGCGGTGAGCGCGTCCAACAGACTCTTCAGGCCCGTCTCGTACTGGCCGCGGCGCACCGCTGAGAATCCCACGCGGTAGACTGAGGACGCGGCCCGCACCACCGCCCTCGGCGCGCCGAGGTTCGCCACTCTCTGCGTGTGTGCGCGGCCCCTGCGCTGGTCCATCACCACGTCGCCCACGCGCAAGCCGAGTTTCGCGTGGGTGAACTCCGACGCGGGCACTGGCTGGTTGAGCACGTGGCCGGTGAAGACCACGTCTCGCTCGACTGTGACGCTGCCGGCGCCGGCCGCGGCGCTTTGTTTGATCGTCGCGTGTTTCGGCACGAACACGCCCGCGACCGGTTCGAAGTCTGCGGTCCAGTTGTAGCGCCGGCCGAGGCTGCGGCGCCAGTAGCCCACGAGGCTCGCGCCGCAACCGCGATCGAAGGTGTAGCGTGCGAGCGCGCCCAGCGTGCGCTGTTCGACTACGACCTTCGAGCCCTCACGCTTAACCACGACGCTGGCTGGGGCCGCGGCGAACTGCATGAGCAGCGTGTACACGTCCTTGCCGTCGCACTGGAGGTAGTAGAGCGGGTCGAAGTCGTTGCCCAAGTGTTGGGGGGACCGCGCCTGAACGCGGTATATGTACAGACGGCGCCTGTTGGCGGCGGACACGTTGGCTAGGGCAAGTTCATACCAGGCTCCGTCCTTGACCATGACGTTGCGCATGCCGAGCGGAGCGGCTTGGTGGCGTCCATTACGCGTGACGCGTTTCTCCAGGTCGCGCCAGGCCCATCGCTTTGCGGATGCTTTGCGGTCGAACACGAACTCCACTGCGTACCGGCCCTCGGTCTGTTCCGTGTTGCTGCTCGTGCGCTGTTTGATGGCGGCCTTGCCCCGCCACGTGGCGATCTTCATGACGTTCGTTCGGTGTTGCTCAGCCACCTTCCGAAGCAATGCCACATCTAGGGCCGTAGCCGCCAGCGCCGCGTTTGCGCACTGCATCCACACGAGCGCCGCCACCTTTGTTGCACTGCTCAACGGCATGCTGTCTCCTCCGCCAGAGATCGTCCGCACATCACCCATGCACGGGCGCCATTCTAACACACGGTGCGCGCAGAGGGGAAGAAAAGAATGCGAATGGGGGACAGGGTTCCGCACGTGGCCCACGCGGTGGGTTCTCCATGTCTCGCCCTTTCAGGGCTTGCGGAGTGAGGTTGTCGACGTTTTCCCGGGGCTTCGCCCCGGGCTGATATGTCACGCCCCGTTGGGGCGAGTGGCCGCTTGCGCCAACGCCAATTGACAACTGCCATCCC
>JAJRTI010000144.1 GCA_024278415.1 Planctomycetota bacterium
AACGCCTACGGCGTAGCGACATGAGGCGCCGGACCCCGGGCAGGGGATGCATCCACCGAGGGTCGCGGCAGACAGAATTGGCAGGTATTGCCCAACCTGTGCGCCAGATTGGGTAAACGAACTTGCGGGACGCGACACTAGGGGGTGTCACGCCTGTGCTGCCGCGCTGCACAGCGCTTGTCGTAGGCCCGTGAGGGCCCTCCGCTGGCAGGCCACTCGCCCACCAGAGCAGAGGGCGCCCTTACGGTCGCCACTACGAGCGGGGCCCTCCCGCCGTCGCACGGATGAACTCGACGAGCGTCTTGAGCAGGTTGTCGAAGACCGACAGCCGCGCCACCTCATACCCATGGCTGTTCTCGCGCACCTGCCCCACGATGCCCACCCGCGGCGCCGCGCCGGTATCGTAGACCGCGCCGGCGTCCGAGAAGGCCGTGTCATACACCACCGTCTGAAGCTGCGTGCCGGCATCCTCCGCCGCCGCGCAGAGCGCCTGCACGATGCGCTGGTCGTAGTGCACCCTCACGTCCTTGCTCCACACGCCCGGCCGGCCGTCGAGCTTCAACCCAGAGTCGGGCGGGATGGGGCAGCCGTCAATCGCCACGAAGATCTCCGGCCGCTCGCGGTGCGCCAGCACCTTGGCGCCGTGGCACCCGCCCTCCTCGTGCACGGTGAACGCGACGATCGTGGGCCGCGTGGGGGTGAGGCCCTGGTCCTTGATGGCTTGGAGCAGCCGCAGCAGCGTGACGCAGCCCGCGCGGTCGTCGAACGTCCAGGCCCCGACGAGCGGGTCCGCGTCGTCGCCGAACAGCACGGGCCCGCGGCCGTCGAGCGCCGGCACCGCGGTCGAGCCCGGCCGCACTCCGGCCGCGGCGAGTTGCTCTGGGGTGAGGCCGGTAATGATGCGGAAGTCGCGCCACGTCACTTGCTTGCTCCCCGAGCCGGCCACGTGCGTCGAGCCAAACGATAGCACGCCGGTGAGGGTGTCCCTGTCGCCCACGATCGTCATGGGCCGTTCGCCGATCTTGAACGGCACGAGCCCGCCCGACCGGTCCACGCGCAGGCTGCCATCGTCCTGGATGCCGGTCACCACCAGCCCGATCTCGTCCATGTGTGCCGCGAGCACAAGCGCTCCCGCGTTGGGGTCCGCGCCCGCGAGGCGCACGAGCACCTGCCCCGCGGGATCGGTCTCGTGCGCGTAGCCCATCGCGTCGAGCTTGGCGCGCACGATGCCCGCCAAGCGCTCCTCCCGGCCCGATGGCGCGGGCGCGGCGAGCAGATCGGAGAACAGGGTGAGGAAGGGGTGGTTGGATGTGGGCATGGCATAGACTCCTCGGCAAGGCCCATTCGTGGTCGATCGGGTCGGCGTGGTATTATCGTGTCTCAGCAGTGAAAAGGCAAAGACCGAAAGGAATCATGAGCCATGCGACGAATCACGGCTGGCTGGACATGCTGCCAAAGCAGAAGAGAAACCCCGCGGATGGCGGAGCCGGCCCACGGATGCAGAGCGTGATTCGCCATCGTTTCCTGCAATGCAATGGCATCGGTGACCAGTTGGAGAGACGCGCACCATGCAGAAATGGCTGATATGCATCGCGGTGGCCGCAAGCGCCGAAGCACAGGTGCTGTCGCACCAAGGCTTCGAGTCGCTCGATGGCCTCCAACTGGCCAAGAGCAAAGCCGACGCCAAGCTCTCGCTCTCGACCCTCAGGGTCCGCACCGGCAAGGCCGCACTCCGCATCGACTATCGCGCGCCGGGCAAGGCCAGCCGCCTGCACGTGGCGTGGCCGGCGAGGATCGTGCGCATGCCGTCCACCATTTCGCTCTGGGTCTTCGGCGACGGCTCGCGCAACCTCCACGGCGTGCGCCTCGTCGATCGGAGTGGCGAGACGCACTACTTCAGCCTTGGTCTGCTGCACGCCAAGGAGTGGCGCCTCTGCACCATCGACCTCGACGCGTGGGGCAAGCGACGGCAGTGCTGGGGCGGCGACGGCAACAAGGAGATCGACCTGCCCATCACGGCCATCGCCTACGACGTGCGCAGCTACAGCGCGTATGGGGCGTGCAAACCCAGGGGCTCTGTCGTCATCGACGATCTCGTGGTCCGCGCCAAGGAGCAAGCTCAGGCGCCGACAAGTCTCGGCCTGCATTCGGCCACGCCCATGAGCCAGAGCGTCGGCCGCTTCGAGTGCTTCGAACTGCGCTGCGTCGCCAACACAGGTGCTGGGAACCCGTACGATCCCGATCAGGTGCAGTTGCGCGCGAAGTTCGTTGCTCCATCGGGCAAGGCGACCACGGTCGACGGGTTTTTCATCAAGCCATACCGGGCGGTGCTCGGCCGCCGCGAGGAGTTGGTCGAGCATGGCGCGCCGCATTGGCGCGTGCGCTTCGCGCCGACGGAAGTCGGCGAGTATCAGTACGCGGTCACGCTGAGCGACGGCAAGACCGCGTACCCACCCCAGACGGGCCGCTTCGCGTGCGTGCCGTCGAGGCGTCGGGGCTTCCTGCGCGTGAGTGCGGACGATCCGAACTACGCGGAGTTCTCCACCGGCGACGCGTTCATCGGCATTGGCGTGGCCGGGCAGATGTGGGGAGGCGACCGCGCCAACTGCTTGCAGCGTTACAAGTCGATCCTCAGCGACCTGGCCGCGTTCGGCGGCAATTACACGAGCGTAAACATGGAGACGCTCGACGCCGGCGTGTTCGGGCTCGACTGGCGCCGGCCGCTTGGGGGGAGCTACGACCAAGAGAATGCCGCTCGGCTCGACTACGTGCTGCACATGGCCGAGCGCCGCGGGATCGCCCTGGTAGCCAATGTCTTCGCGACCGCGCTGTTCGACGCCAAGCACTGGGCCAAGAGCCGGTTCCACAAGGCGCAAGGCGGGCCGTGCAAAACCGCGGCCGAGTTCTTCACGCATCCCGAGGCCAGACGCATGCAGAAGCGGCTGCTGCGTTACATCGTCGCACGGTGGGGCTACAGCCGGAGCATTGGCGTGTGGGAGCTGTGCAACGAGGTGAACTACTCCGAGGCGTCCCGCACGGACCCGGCCATCGTGCGCGCGTGGCACGCGGACATGGCCGCGTACCTGCACGCGATCGACCCCAACCGGCACCTCGTGTCGACCAGCTTCGGGTCGTCCGACCTCTGCGAAGATCCCGCGCTGTGGCGCCTGCCGCAGATCGATTCGACGATCATCCACATCTACACCAACGAGCCGGTGCAGGGGCTGTGGCGCCGGGTCGCGACGAAGCGCCGATACGGCAAGCCGTGCCTGGGCGGGGAGTGCGGCATCCCGTTCCCCATCGTGAACAAGGCGTACGAACGCGACCCCACCGGGCTCCACTTCCACAACGCGGCGTGGGCGTCGATCCTATCCGGCGCGGCAGGCAACGTGCTCCCCTGGTGGGGCGACCGCTACTGGAACACGCTCGACCTGGCGCATCTGCTGCGGCCGCTCGCGCAGTTCTGCCAGGGCGTCGACTGGCCGCGCGAGCGCTTTGAGCGCGTG
This sequence comes from Planctomycetota bacterium, assembly GCA_024278415.1. The sequence goes on from JAJRTI010000144.1 coordinate 3,507, forward strand.
CGTCTTGAGGCCCAGCCCTGGGACGCGGCGACGACCAACCTGGAAGACGTCGCGTACGAAACGTCGCTCGCGTTCGAGAAGCCGTCGTTGACGGAGTTCCACTTCGAGGGCCGCGAGCTGTACTCGCTCCGTGAGAAGCAGCACATCGACGACGACCCCAAGGTGCTGCTCAGCCGGCTGCCGGCCGGCGTCATCTTCGGCTCCGACGACGCGGCGCGGCATGCGCGCCTGACGTTCGTGTTCGACGCGCCAGGCAAGACCACAGCGCGGCTTGTGTTGGGGTCCGTGGCCAAGGCCGGCGCGGTCCTTCGCATCACCGGCCCCGGCCGCGCGCAATCGGTCGACGTGCGCGACCAGGACGGCCGCAGCGATCCGAGCGCCCACGAACTCAACCAGTCGATATCCCTTGCGCTTCCCCAAGGCAGGAGCGAGTGGGCGATCGAGAATGTAGGCAAGGGATGGGTTGCTCTCGTGCGAGTCGAGATCGAGCGCTACGCGCGGCCCGCGGAGCTGGCGCAACTCATGGTGATCGGGCTCAAGGGCCGGCGCACCGCGTTGGTCTGGTTCTACGACCGGCACAGCAGTTGGTACCAACGCTCGATCGGCAAGCCCGTGCGCGCGTTCGAGCGCGTCTGCGCGTACTTGCCGGCAGACAAGGCGGCCCGGTATCGAGTGCAGTGGTGGGACACCTGGCGAGGCGGCATCATCAGCCAGTCCGACCTAGCCCCGCGTAATGGGCGGCTGCGCCTGGCGCCCCCGCGCTTCGAGCGCGACATGGCCTGCAAGGTCCGGCGGCTCGACTGACGGGCGGGCCCGTCAGCCGCGGGCGGCTCCCACGGCCCTCGCCGTCGCCGCGTCGTCGGGACCGCCCTCGCGTCTGGGAGCGACAGAGCCACTGGCGTTGAATTGCAGAGCTTCCCCGAGCGTTGTGCGAAGACTGTCGAGAAGCTCGCCGCGGGTGCGCTCTTGGCAGTTGACGCCGGGCGCCTCCTCGATCCATCCGATCCACCAGTCACCGTCCTGTTGCGTTACAGGCGTGTACGTGTTTGCCATAGTCGCTCACCTCGGGAGTGCATTCGCATGGAGCCGTGTGCCTTGTCTACGCACCGAACTTCTCACTGTTCGCCGATTGCCTTCTCTCCTCGGATGCTCACATTCTCACCACGGCTTCGCTGTCTGCCCGACGAAGATATGAGCCGCTGAAGTTATGAGGCCGGCACGTCTTCCTTGTTGGCGGCAGGTCGGGGCTTCAATCGTACCAGACGGCGCCCGCTCTTCTCCTGCTGCGCCATTAAGTCCGCACAGATGGCGTCCAAATCGTAGTTGAATCTCTTGGCATGTTCGTCGCGATGCTTCCGGACTTCCGCAACGATAGGATCATTCATCTGTAATCTCCCAGAAGTTCATCTGGTGAACATATCTCGGGACATGCATAACCGTTGCCCTCGATGATCTGTCTGGCCATCATCCTCGTGAACGGGTTATTCAGGTGTTTGAAGTTCCATGTGACGACGACGTGCATACCGTTCACTGCAGCGACTGCAAGGTGAAGAGCGTCCTCGGGATAGCTCTCAGGCACCGCCGAGCCGGAGACGAGAACTCGCGCCAGTTCCTTGGCATCGTCGTCTATCATCAACTCATCAAAGTCTGCGAGCGCACCCAAACGCAATCGAGCCGCTTCGGGATCCCCCTTGGCTGCTTCAGAAATCACCAGCTCAGAGATGTAGACGTCGAATTCTCCAAGGCGGTCCCAGAGGTTTCGGGTGGACGCCTGGTGAGACGCCAATATGATGTCTCTCGCGGGCTTGGCCGCGAAGTAACTGATGACGCTCGTCTCCATGTAGACGCGTGTTTTCATGGTACGCATGCAGCCTGTTGCCGAGGAAGGGCGAGTTCCGTCACCCGCCGACTTCTTGTTCTACGCCGATCATCCTTCGCGGCAACCAGCAACAATTTGGCGCAGGTTACCTCCCGTTCGGCACGCCGTCAAGCAGGTCCTGCTTGAGCGGCGCCGAACGGGAGCACCCAAGTTCCTGCTCGACAAACGGCGGACCGCTTGTGCGTGAACTGACGTTCCGTCGTCCCCTGATGGCGCTCAGACAATGTCTGTCTTGGACAAAAGCGGTGCTCGGCGTCGAGACTCGCGCCACCGCGTTGCTTGACGTTCGTTCTGCGCAGCGCCTATAATCGCTCGCAAGCTATTGCCACGCAAATTCATGGGAGAATCATCTTGTCCGATGGCCATTTACGACGTCGAGCGAATGTATCCGGGTGGAGAGCCGGCTCACCCGATTCAGGCCTCCCATGGGCTGGTCCAACCCCGAACACGGTCAGCCTGCTGGTGGGGGTCGCCCTCGCTCTGCTTGGCGCGTCGGCTTGCTCCGAAGCCGCACGGCCACCCGATGCGCCCGATGTGCAGGACACATTCGATAGGGTCAAACTCAGCCCCCGGCGTCTGGAGATCGAACGCGCGTGGCGCGCACTGCCGGTGCCGCCCATCACCCCCTATTCGGGGCCGTTCGGGCCCGAGGCGCGGGCCTTCATTGGCAAGCTGACTGGCCCTTTGCAGGCGGCCTTCTGCGACTGGGAGCGCAAGGGCACGTACGACCCGGACAAGGATCCCCGGCCCATCAACCACAAGTACGAGGCCGCGGTGCTCGAAGACTGGCGCCGCATGGGCTACAACACCGCGTACAAGGGCAACTACTGGACGTACCGCTCGGGCCGATGGCTCAAGAAGCAGGGCCTGCTCGGGGCCATCGACCAAACCCTGTGGGCCGCCAAGGGCGATCCGCCTCTGGGATACGATGGCACGCCGGGGCGACGGTACAACGAAAGCTGCGGCAGCTTCTTCGTCAAGAAAAACTTCGACGCCGGCGTCACGGCCGTCGCCAACATGGCGATCCACCACGGAGAGAAGGATCTGCTGAAGGTGGGCGATTACTACATCACGTCCAGTTGGGACGAGATCGGCATCCGCACGCGCACCATGATCGACTACCGGCCCGAAGCCATCGACGAATACCGGGGCTACCTCCAACACGTGTGGTTCCAGGACAATTCGCCCGGCGAGGACACGAACAAGGACGGGCGCACGTACAATCAGTTCACCGGCGAGCGACTCCGAGAGTGGAGCCAAGTCCGCCCGCCCAAGCTGTCCCGCAAGTACTTCAACGGACTGAAGCCAGGCGATGAGAAGTGGACCCGGCCCGGCGCGTACAAGCTCTGGGTGGATTTTCATCGCTACTACACGTTCGAGTTCTTCCGGCGCATCAACGACGCCGCGACCAAGAAGGCTGGCAAGAAGATCGAGTGCTACCCCTTCCCGCAGGCCTTCATCGTGTGGCCGGGCGCCGACTACGCCCATGGCATGAGCGTGTATTGGAACGCGCGGCTCAACCCCATCGTGACCATCATGCAGTGCTGGCCCGACAACCCGGCCATGCTGCTGCACTACGCACAGATGGACCGGCTGGCCCGCAAGTTCCACAACATCGTCATCGGCTGGGGATGGTTCTATTTCGCGGACGAGGCCGGCGACCAGTACGACGGCCCTGGGGACCTCGAGCGCGCGCTTGCGCGCATGCTGGGCCATCGCGTCGACGGGCTCCATCACTGGCTCTATTCGCCCCAATACCGCGGCCGGCACCGGGGCCAACGCCGGCAGATGGCGTACTGGCATAACTTCCTCGGCAAGCAGTACGCCACGTTCCTCGCCCGATCCGCGCCGCCGCCGGCCCAAGTGGCGCTGTTGATTCCGGACTACACCGGCTATTTCTACAGGGTCTTCCACTATCCCAAGACCGACTATGCGTACACCGCGGCCGCACTCTCCGAGGCGCAGATCCCATTCGAGATCGTGAGCGAAGAGGAGATCGACCTCGACCCTCAGACGCTCGCGCCCTATCGCGCGCTCTACGTCGTGGGCAGCGAGTGGACCACGCCAACCATCCGCAAGCGAATCCAGGAGTTCATCGCCCGCGGCGGCACGGTCTTCGCCAACGTCGACTCGCTCTCCCTGGACATCCCCACCGGCAAGCGCATCGATTTTTTGGAGAACACCTTCGGCATCGCGCTCAGCCACAAGTACAAGAACCCCTTCTACCCCTCCGCGCAGAATGCAGAGGAAGAAGTTTGGGCCGCGCCGCTTGTCGTTTGGCGAGGGCCGCTGTCGTTCCAAGGCCACTATCTGCACAACCGCGGCGCGCTGTCCCCGCTCTGGAAGCAGCAAGGCGGGAAGGTCGTGCGCAACGAAGAGCAGTGGCGCAAGGTCGACGCGATCATGGCTAAGATGCCCAAGACCGGCCGCGGCGGCCTGCCGCAAAGCGCCATCGACATGCGCAACCCGCCCGTCGTGAAATACGCCAAGAGTGTGGGCCCCAAGCGCGGGCTTGTGGCCTATGGCGAAATCAACGTGGGCCGCGTGCGCAAGGGGAAGGCGATTGCTTGGTACAAGGGCCAAGTCTGCGGCGTGGAGACCGAGCGCACGGTCTGGCTCGGCACGCGTCCGGGCGTAAGCCTCCACGCGATCGCACCGCGGCTCTCGCTCTCCCGGCCCACCGAGCCCTGCAACCCGTACCCCGTGGAGGTCTCCCCGAAGTATGCCACGCACAAGCCCTACGTGGACCTCCTGGCGTATGCGGCTCGCAAGGCGGGGGTGAGGCCGCTCGTGCGCATCACCTTGGGCCGCGAAACGCCCTACAACCTGGAAGTGCTGCCGCGGGTTGACGCCGAAGGCAACATGATGGTCATCGTCGTGAACCACGACGACACGGACGCGGTGTACGACGTGCAGATCGACCCGCGCTACGTCGCGCAAAAGTTGCCCAAGAAGTCTACCGCGTGGAACGCGCTCGAAGGCAAGCTCATCGAGCGCAAGACGGACGGCCGGTTCAAGCTCGCGGTGCCTCCCTTCCGCCCGGCGGTGTTCTTTGTGGGCTCTCAAGAGGTGCTGGAGCCCATCCAGAAGGCGCAGGCCAGTCTGGCGGCGATGGACCTATCCGTGCCCCAGTACTTCCTCGACCGGCCTGAGCTAAACGAACCCCTCTGGGACACCCCCATTCCGAAGGACTGAGGTCGAGCGCGGGCGCTGGGCCACCAGGCGCGAGTGCCCGCGGAATCGGCTCCGCAGGAGCGCTACAAGCTGCACGAGTCTGTGCGCAATCGCATCCTGACCGACCTCAGCGCCGGCAAGGGCAAGCTGAACCAGAAGCTCACGGCCTGGTGGACCCTGGACTTCCCCACGTTCCGCAAAGAGACCAGCAAGGCGCTCAAGGCGGACATCCCGGTCAAAGAGCGCAACGACTGGGAGGAGGCCCTGAGCGAGTGGCAGGCCGAGCACGCCAAGCTCACCGCCCAACTCGTAGCCACGGAAGAAGAGATCAACGACCGCGTCTACCACCTCTACGCCCTCTGGAAGGCCGATATCGCCCTCATGGAGGAGCACGCCGAGCACGCCATGATCAACTGCGCGTACGGCGAGCCCTAGAGCTCTGGCGCACAGCACGTTTTCGAGTGCAGCAGTTGGAATGCTGCACGGGAACTCGCTCAGACATGATCCGATTTCACGCTGGGAAGGCGAATGATGGACAACTTTCAATCTCGCTCGACAAGAGAAGGTCGTAGTTGGCAGGCGATGGCGGAAACGCTCATCAAGGCGTGTGGTTTCCACATTGTCGAGACAAACCACCGCATTCCGGATATTGGTGTGATGATGAACGTCGTCGCAAAGGATGACGTCGGAGAGTCATGGTACTTCGACGTTTCCGGGGCGACTTCCACTGCTAGACCAGGCCTGGTGCGCACCGATACTCTGTGGAAGACCCTCGGACGGTTGTGTGTCTGTCACGCCAAAGGTATCCGCCCCTGTGTCGCCTTGACAACGAATCTACCCAAACCTGACAGCACCGGCCACAAGGCCCTTAAGGCCGTTGGCCCCGGTTGCGTCTTTGATGCGATAGAGATCACTTCCCTCCTTGGCAAGGCCAGGCTTCGTGTGTACTCCAAAGGCAATGTCGAGCGTGCGGTACCCGGCTTTTGGACGACGGAGCTTTGGGTTCGACGATGTCGCTACCAGCTGAGGTCGTCCCCGTTGACTTCGCTGAAACTGACGTTCCTACCCACGTCTCGTCCTACTCCCACAACACGAAAGTGTTCCTGCCCAGCCAAACCCGCGGCGGAGATCAGATCAGGCAAGCCACTCGACAGGCCGTCTGTGAGAAGGTCAAGAAGATTCTGATACGGGCGGGAAGCGGTTGTACTTCCAGTGAAGCCTATGGTAGTTGGATGAACCCGTTGGGAGACGTGGTGGACGAGAACGTCCTCGTAGTGGAGACGTTTTCGCAGAAGCAATTGAGAAGTGACGCTCGGACTGAAATCGTCAGCCTCATCATCTCCTACCTCGACCAGGATGCAGCCGCAATCGTGATAGGACCGACCATGTATCTGTACGAGAGAAGCCAGTGAGAGAACACGGAGATACTACCAGCGATGGGGGCACAATGGGGACCGTTCTTAGTGATTAGTGTAGGCAGCCACACGCGGTGCGAGGAGTGCAGATGAGGGGATGAGGGGGCAGAGGCCGAATGGTTCATGGCGGAAGAGGGTTCCAGAGCGCGAGAGAATGACAAGACAACCCAACACCGCCTGCACGCCCTGCGGACAGACGCTCTTACGAGCGCGCTACGAGCGCGGGGCCGTCGTTCGTAGCGCGCACGTCAGTGCGTTCCGATCCCATGCCAGTGGCGCCCATATCTCCTGGAGCCACACCGGTATCCACGAGTTTCCCCAGGATTTCCACCCGTCCTACCGCAAGCCTGGCGTCACCGATCTCTTATAACGTTATGTACACGGGGCCGTGCGGGACGCGCGGGGCGTTTGTAGTAGTGTCGTGCCTGTGCTGTCACACCGTTCGCGGCGCAGTTCCCGTCACGGTGTCCGCCGCGCGGCGCATGAGGTCTGCTCTGGCGTGCGTGGTAGCGGGTGCAGGAGGAACACGTCGTGACTGCAAGCGGGTGACGTAGCGCTTGTAGTAGGCCCGTGAGGGCCTTCCGCTCGGGTGGCGATTCGCCGTCGGAGCAGAGGGCGCCCTTACGGTCGCCACTACGAGCGGGTCGCTCCCGCGGCCGCACCGCGGGGGCGCCGTGTGCGACACCTCAACCGTAACACGACAGTAGGGCGATTCATCGCCCGTTTTTCGGCGTTACTGACGGGCCATGAATGGCTCTACTACAAGTCAGCGGCGTCTGCCGCTCGGATCAGCAAATCTCATGGGGAAACTCATGGCGGAAAGACCTTGACCGCCGAAGGCACAATGCCTAGACTTGCGCGGATGATCTGGCGCCGCGTCTCAGATCAGGTAGTGTGCTTCCATCCCTGAGATCGGATGTGCTGAGACAGCAACATTTCAACCGAGTGCCAAGACCGGTCTTGCCTCGATGGCCCCCACCGACCCCGCGTCGGTGGGAGTAGGCTTTTGCACTACTGTGCTGCGCTTACACCCACAGCCTCCTGGCTCGCCTTTGGCCCGCTTCTTGCGATTCTTGGTTCATCGTCAAGTTGTCAGAACGCCGCAATCTTGCAAGGAGCGGGCCAAAGGCGAGCCAGGAGGGGCATCCAGGTGAGTCGCTGTTAGTGCATAAGCCCTCGCTCCGCCGACGCAGGGTCGGCGGGGGCGCTACCCTTGTTGCCCTTGGCTGAAATGTTATCTGAGACAAAGTTGGGATTCCGGGTTCTTCGCTGTTTTGTGTGGGTAAGGCCAGACAGATCGGCGCTCGTTTGGATTGGATTTATCGCGTTGAGGCCACAACGGAAGGCCATGTGCTCGCTACATCCTGTGAGTGGGCTACAGGCCTGACGAATGGTTCCATGCGAAACGACCTGCTATGGCACCGGCGCGCACGCTGTCGCCTCAGTCCCGAAGGGACGCCACATACCAGCCCAGGGCGCAGCCCTGGGAAGACGTTTGCATCAGTTGTGTAAGCCCCAACGGGGCGAAACATCTCGGACGAACGGCCGCTGCCGATGTGCCGCCCCGTTGGGGCTCAGTTCCGTTCTTGTCCCGCGTTCCCAGGGCGGCGCTGCGCGGGGTGCAGCTTGCCCTGGGCTGGTATGTGCCGCCCCTGCGGGGCGCGTCGTTCAGGCGCAAGGGCCGCGTTCCATGCCGCCTTCCAGCCAGGGAAGGCGTAGAATGTTACCCACACGAAACAGCGAAGAGGCGGATTCCGAGATACGCGCCAACGGACGCGGATAAGCGACGATACGACATCTTGCTCGGAACAGGCCGGCGCCCGACGGAGCCGTTTGCGCTTCCCGGACGCTCCTTTCCCGCTGCAGCGGCGTGAATCAGCATTTGCCGGCGGCCCCGATCATAGCCGCTCCTCGGCCACTACCACCGAATACGGCAGGAGGTGTGCAATGAGTCATGCAGCAAGCGTAGGATTGGCCCTGCTTCTGGCCCTTGGACGGCTGACGGCTCAAGAGCCGAATGCAAACGACTCGATCGCGCACAGACTACAGCAGAACGTAGCCCTCATGCCTCCGTACCCCGGACGCACCCCTGAGAAGATATCTGTGCAGAGCGCGGTGAAGGAGCTTCTGCGGCAAGTAGGCGTCGGCTACGACCGTTCGAGGTCGTACTCTCATACGCGCCCGGTATGCCTTGTCTATATCCGGCCTAAGATTCGGGATGTTGCATGCCGAAAGGCATTGGAGAGCATATTGAAGCCGAAGGGGCTAGACTTCGTGGTCGTGGGCGGCCGGGTCGTGCTCGTCCGCAAGGGCCAGCAACGCGGTCGCTTCACGCCGGCCCTTCCGCTGGTCGAGCCCGTGCCGATCGAATCAGAACCCACGAAGGACTATAATCGCATTCGTCAAGAGACGGAGACGCTTATGAACGCGGGGGAGTTCGAGAAGCTAAACGCCCTCGCGCGGAAACTGCGACAGTCCAAGGAGATGTATCCTGACGGGAGATGGAGGTTGGACTACTTCTACTTAGCGGTTTTTACACCTTTTGGCGGAACGGCGGAGGAAAACTGGCAGGCATTGCTCGAGCGACTGAATCAATGGCGCGTCGCCACGCCCGAATCCGTTGTTCCTCACATCGCGCTCGCCGAGGCGCTGGTCAGCTACGCCTGGAAGGCGCGAGGCACGGGATGGGCCAACACCGTAACCAAAGAAAACTTGCGGCTTATGGACGAAAGGCTCACCAAGGCGCGAACGGTCCTGTTCCCTGCGAAGGCCCTCAAAGAGAAATGCCCGGCCTGGTGGGCATGCGCGTTGGACATCGCCCTCGGCCAGGGATGGGATATGCGTCTTTACAACAGAACGTTCGAAGAGGGCCTTGCCTTCGAGCCCACATACTACATGCTCTACTTCTGCAAAGCCTATCACCTGCTGCCTCGCTGGTATGGTGAGGAGGGGGAGTGGGAAGAGTTCGCCGCGGCTTCAGCGGATCGCATCGGAGGCGAGGAGGGCGATATTCTGTATGCACGAATCGCGTGGAACATCAACAGCCATGTCGGGAATATCGCTAAGATAGCGGCGCTTTCGTGGCCGCGGGTCATGCGGGGATTCGACGCGCTGCTAAAGCGCTATCCCAACTCGTACAGGACGCTGAACGAATACTGTCTCATGTGTTGGATGACGATAGATCGGCCAAGGATACGCACGCTGATGGACAAGATTGGGCCAAACGTCGACCTGCATGCGTGGCGCCATAAGAAGATGTTCCTGCGAGCCCGCGAATTTGCTTACAGCGCTCGTCCCGTTCAGCTTCCCACTCACCAGTTCAGGGACTACAAGGAAGGGGCGAGAAAGGCGCTGGGGGATTTGTATCTGGAAGCCTTGAACACCGAGCCCGATGGTGAGAGACGCTGGATCGCCATCGAAGTCCTCGGCTCGCTGCGCGATCGCCGGGCCGTCCCCCGCCTCATAGGATTTGTCAATCAGAAGGGAAGCGTCGCTGGGTACAGGCAATGTTGGCTCGCGGCTCGGGCATTGGGCCGAATCGGCGAGCCCGCCGCCGCGCCCGCGCTGATAGACGCGCTGTCCTCCTTGAACCGGAGCACGCGAAACTACGCCCTGAAGGGCCTGCAGACGATTACGGGACAGAAGCTCAAAACCCAGGAGGAATGGCGTGAATGGTGGGCGGCGAACCAGCCTGCTCCCTAAGCCCCCACTTTCGCCTCTGGCGGCCTCTCAGTCGAATGCAACGCCCGCATGTGTTGCCTGCTTCTCTTGCAGATATCCACACTTCTTGGTGCGAGGGCCCTGCAATGGGCTGAAGTCTCACGCCTTCTTTTTGCTGGAAAGCCTGGATACACACGATGCGTGTTAACGCTCTGGCAGTGATATTGCTCGCGACGGGGGCCGCGGGCGGCCTCCATGCAGCCGACGCCGCGCCGCCGCGCGCGTCGCGGCCGCTCGCCATGTGGAAGTTCCAGCCGGGAGCGGATGTCAACACGCCGCCCCAACCGGGCGACTGGGCCGATGTGCAGGTCCCGTTCCTCTGGACCGCCACATGGAAGTACAAGCTCAACCGGGCCGGCAAACCGTGGGCGAAACTGAAGCTGCGCGAATTGGACAATGGCTGGTTCGGGACGCGCGCGGCCATCCCAGAGGGCTGGAGGGGCAAAGTCGTATACCTCGACCTGTCCGGCGTCCAGTGCGACGCAGTCGTCTGGGTCGACGGCAAGCGGATGGGAGAACTGGAAGGGCCGGACGGCCGCGTGGACATCACGGCTGCTGTCACGCCCGGCAAGGAGGCGCGAATTCGGCTTTGGGTCACGCGGTGGTGGCGCGGCACGAAGAACCAGCGCAAGGACGACCCGCTACGCGACACGGCCATCAAGGCCCTGGCCAAGACGAAGTGGCACAAGACGGAGGACGACGTGCGCCGCGCCACCCCGGCCGGCATCTCAAGGAGGCCGCTGCTGCGCGCCGCGCCGGCAGCGGGCGAAATCGAGAACGTGCGCGTCGAGACCCGCGTGCGACGCAAGGACATCCGCAT
>JAJRTI010000145.1 GCA_024278415.1 Planctomycetota bacterium
ACCGTGCGAACGTGGCATACTGTCGCCTCTACGAGGCTCTCGCGCCGATGCCTGTTGCTTACCCAAGGCTTACGCCTTGGGCTATTCACTGTCGCCCCTCGTTGGGGCTTCCGAAGGCCATCCAACGCTTAAGTTCGCACCGTTGGGGCTTGCCCCTGCGGCACGACGATTGAAAGCCAGATCAACGCCTCATGGCCCATCCCCCCCTTGCCTTTCCGCTCGGCGTGCCGAGCGGAAAGGCAAGGGGGGGGGAAGACAGGTATGAGCCCTGTCTGGCTCCCAATCATGGCTCCGCACGGACATGCCGTGCGGAGGCCTGGGCAGAACGCAAACAAATCCCAAAGGCCAGAACGCGAATTCGTTGCGCCCTTGTGGGCATAACAGCGTTTCATTGGAGTTCTGTTCCCGAACCCGCCCCCCCCGGGGCTTCAATGTGATCCCATGAGACACGCACACCTCCTTATCCTCCTCCTCCTCGCCTGCCTCGCCGCGCCCCACGCCGCGCGCAGCCAGGGCGAGCGCCACGCGCTCATCATCAGCGGCATCTCCGGCGACGACGAGCACTATAGGCGCTTCTGGACCACCTCCACCGAACTCATGAAGGCGCTCGTGGAGGGCTACGGGTACTCGGCCGAGAACGTGTGGCTGCTCTTCGAGGACAAGGGCAGCACCGAGGGAGTGGTCAGAGCTGAGTCGCGGCTCAAGAACATCGAGCAAGCGTTCGACGCACTCAAGAAGAAGCTGCACCCCGACGACAGCCTGCTCATCGTGCTCGTGGGCCACACGGACTACGACGGCCGGAACGCGAAGTTCAACATCAAGGGCCGCGACCTGACCGACGCGCGGCTGGGCGAGTTGGTGGACGCGCTCCCGGCTTGCCGCATCTGCATCGTGGTCACGACCGCGAACAGCGGTTACTTTATGAAGCACCTCAGCAAGCCGGGCCGCATCGTGATCACCGCGACGAAGGTGGGGCGGGAAGTGCAGGAGACGGTGTTCCCCTTCGGGTTCGTGCGCGCGTTCAGCGACCCCCGGGCAGACATGGACAAGGACGGTGTGCTCACGATCGCGGAGGTGTTCACGTACGCGCAGGCGTACGTGGAGCACTTCTACAAGAGCAAGGGCCTGCTGCGCACGGAGCACGGCATGCTCGACGACAACGGCGACAAGAGGGGCTCGCGCAAGCTGGACCAAGACGCCAAGGACGGCAAGCTGGCCCGGGAGTTCAAGTTCGAGGTGATGATGGCGTTCTGACGCGAGCGGGGCGGGCGGGATCAGGCCGGAGGCTACGCGGGCGGATCCGATCGCGCATTGGCGTCTGGCCGGAGTCGTGCTATAATGACGCTCTTGCTCTGCGCCCGGCAAAGTCGGTGGGCACCGGGGACGCGATGCGGAAGCCGCCGCGGGCGAATCGCATCGCGTCCCCACGGGAGAGCGACAGAATCGCATCGTGCCCAGGCACCACAACCCAGGAGAACCCTCCCGAAGGTTGGCAACCTTCCGGGAGGATGTTCCCAGATAGGCCCCTGCACGTGGCCACGAACGACCACATCCGCAACTTCTCGATCATCGCTCATATCGACCACGGCAAGTCGACGTTGGCCGATCGGCTTCTCCAGCACACCCACTCCGTGTCCAAGCGGGAGTTCCGGGACCAGTTGCTCGACGACATGGACTTGGAGCGCGAGCGGGGCATCACGATCAAGGCGCGGGCCGTGACCATTATGCACGAACTCGACGGGGAGACGTACCAACTCAACCTCATCGACACGCCGGGCCACGTGGACTTCAGCTATGAGGTTTCGCGCAGCCTGAAAGCCTGCGAGGGCGCGCTGCTGCTCGTGGACGCCGCGCAAGGCGTCGAGGCGCAGACCGTGGCCAATACGTATCTCGCGCTCGAACAAGATCTGGCCATTATCCCCGTGCTGAACAAGATCGACCTCGGCCACGCGCGGACCGAGGAGTCGGTCGAGGAGTTGGTGCACCTGCTGGGCGTGGAGCCGGAGGAGATCATCCGCACCTCAGCCAAGGACGGTATCGGCGTGGATGAAGTGCTGGAGGCGATCGTGCGCCAAGTGCCTCCGCCTGAGGCCGACGCGGACGCGGACTTGCGCGCATTGATTTTCGACTGCGTGTTCGACGACTACCGCGGCGTCGTCATCTACGTGCGCGTCATGGACGGCGAGGTGCGTGTGGGCGACCGCATGCGCCTGCTGAGCACGGGCGACGTGTTCGACGTGGACGAGTTGGGCCACTTCCGGCCCGAGCGCCAACCCTGCGACATGCTGCAAGCGGGCGACGTGGGCTACTGCATGGCCAATATCCGCACCATGGACAAGGTGGCCATCGGCGACACGGTCACGCTGTCGCACTGCCGGGACGTGGAGCCGCTGCCGGGCTTCAAGCAGCCCCAGCCCATGGTCTTCTGCGGCCTCTTCCCGACGAACGCAACCGACTTCCATTCGCTGCGCGGCGCGCTGGAGCGTCTGATCCTGAACGACAGCTCCTTCACGTTCCAGCCGGAGACGTCCGACGCGCTGGGGTATGGGTTCCGTTGCGGCTTCCTGGGCATGTTGCACATGGAGATCGTGCAGGAGCGCCTGGAGCGCGAGAGCAACGTGGACTTGGTGCAGACTGCGCCGAACGTGACGTATGAGATTCTGACCCGCAAGGGCGAGACGGTGCACATCGACAATCCGTCGAAGATGCCGAGCCTGGGCGAGATCGAGGAGATCCGCGAGCCCATGGTCGCGGTGAGCCTCCTGCTGCCGGCCGACAGCGTGGGCCCGATCATGAGGCTCGTGGAGGACCGGCGCGGCATCTTCAAGCGCACGGAGTACCTCAGCCAGACGCGAGTCACGCTGACCGTGGAGCTGCCGCTTGCCGAGATTGTTTTCGATTTCTATGATAAGCTCAAATCCGCCACACGGGGCTACGGCACGATGGACTACGAGTTCATCGGGTACGCGGCGTCGAAGCTCGTGCGGCTGGACGTGCTCGTGGCCGGCGAGCGCGTGGACGCCATGAGCGTGGTCGTGCATCGGTCCAAGGCCGAGGACCGCGGCCGGCGGCTGGTGAAGCGGCTGAAGGAGGAAATCCCGCGGCATATGTTCCCCGTGGCACTCCAAGCCGCCATCGGGTCAAAGGTCATCGCCCGCGAGACCATCCCCGCCATGGCGAAACACGTGACGGCCAAGTGCTACGGCGGCGACATCACGCGCAAGCGCAAGCTCTGGGCCAAGCAGCGCGAAGGCAAGAAGCGCATGAAGCAAGTCGGCCGCGTCGAAATATCGCAACAGGCATTCCTTTCGGTCTTGGCCACGGATTGACGATGAACCCAGCGACAGACGAACAAGCCCTCGATCAACCCCAGCCCGGCGGCTCGATGGCCGCACGGAAGAAGAAGGGCGCGATCCGCGAGAACGTCGAGTCGTTCGGCGTCGCCATTGCCGCCGCGCTGCTGATCCGCTGGGCCGTCATCGAGCCGTTCAAGATCCCCACCGGCTCCATGGCCCCGACCCTCGCGGGCACGCACCGCACCATCAAATGCCCCAACTGCGGCTTCAAGTTCAAGCTCGACCGCAACCTGGACACCGCGATCTGCACCAACTGCCTCGCGCACGTCGATGCGTTCAAGAACCGCAAGTGGAAAGGCGACCGCATCCTCGTGTGGAAGTTCATCTACCACATGGTCAAACCGAGGCGGTGGGATGTGATCGTGTTTCTGTATCCTTTCGCCGACGTGAAGTGCAAGACCTGCGGATACTTTCAGGCAGACGCGCCGATGGACATCGAGCGCTGCCCAGAATGCGGCTCCACGAACCTGAAGCGGGAGAAGAAGAACTTCATCAAGCGCCTCATCGGGCTGCCCGGGGAGCAAGTTTTCGTGGCCGGTGGCGACGTGTTCATCAACGGCAAGATTGCGCGCAAGCCTGACCGCGTGCAAAAGCAGCTCTGGCTGCCGGTCTACGACATGGCGTTCAAGCCTAAGGAAATTGTGCGCGAGCCGTGGGTCGCAAGGAGTGGACAGTGGCAACTCGGCTCCGACAAGCTGGCCTGCAAGGCCAGGCCGGGTGAGGCGGCGGAAGTGGAGTTCAATCGCCGCGTCACCGACAGGGTGTCCTACCAAGGCGGCGGCGCAAACTACCAGTACTCGAGCGACAATGTCGTGCGCGACTTGAGGGTCGAGTTCGATGCCTCGTGGTCGGCCGAGGTCGGCTATGTGGATCTGGTACTCGGGTTCGGTGGCGAGGTCTTCCGCGCGGTTGTGCCAGTGGGCACGGCCGGCGGCAAGTGCCGGCTGCTGCGGGCCGGCAAGGTGGTGCGGGAAGCCGATGCCCCTGGCTTGGCCGCGGGCGAACGCCACCGCTTTTCCCTGACGCACGCCGACGCAGGCGTCGACCTGTGGCTTGACGGCAAGCACATCTTGCGTTACGAGTATGACGTGCTCCCTGACCGCCACGATGCCGAACTCGCGTCCAACCGCGTGGCATTCGGCATCGACGCCGGCGAGGCCGAGTTCACGTCCGTGCGTGTGGCGCGGGACGTGTATTACCAGAACGGCCAGAACGGCCTGTATCTGGAGTACGCGTGCCGAGAGCCTCTGCAACTCACCCCCGACCAATACTTTGTGCTTGGCGACAACAGCCCCAACAGCAAGGACTCGCGCATGTGGCGATCCTTGCCCAAGAAAAACCTCCTGGGCCGCGCATTTGTCGTGTTCTGGCCCTTCGAGGACGCCAAGATGCTGCGAGGTTACGACGGGCTGGAGTGACGCAGTTCGCGGGAGTTATCCCCAAGAGAAGGTGGAGCTTCCAGGTCGGTGTTCCCCTCTCGAACGCTAACATGCTTCTTGCACGCTATGACATCTTGCGCGAGGCGCTGGCGCTCTGCTAACGTGTTGCTCATTCTGCAAACACAGCACAAAGCGTATTTTGTGACATATATTTGCGTTTTGTTTGCGCCATATTTGGGCTTCCTCGCATGCGGCGAACACATGTGGCGGAGTGCTGGCTATCTGAAAATGACTCTGTTTGTCTGTGGTTTTCAACAAGTTATCCACAATCTGTGAGGCGACACCGCCATGCTGCTCCAAGTGGTTGGTTTGACTAAGATTTACGGCAGGCGGAAGGTCGTGGACGCGGTCGAATTCGACGTCAACCGCGGAGAGATCGTCGGCCTGTTGGGCAAGAATGGCGCGGGCAAGACCACCGCGTTTCGCATGACCATCGGCATGATCAAGCCAGAGGCGGGCAGGGTGCTGTTCATGGGCGACGAAGTGACCTACAAACCCATGTACATCCGCGCACGCATGGGCATGGGCTATCTCTCGCAAAACCCGTCGGTCTTCCAGCGCATGAGCGTGGAGGACAACATCATGGCCATTCTCGAAACCATGCGCTACTCCCGCCGGGATCGTCGGCGCATACGAGATGATCTGATCGAGGAGTTTGGTTTGGCCAAGGTGCGCGGGAGCAAAGCGTATACGCTCTCCGGCGGAGAGCGCCGCCGGCTGGAAATCTCAAGAGCCCTCTGCACCAACCCGTCACTCATCCTTCTTGACGAGCCGTTTTCGGGTGTGGACCCCATCGCCGTGGCCGACATTCAGGAGATCATCACCGCGCTCAAGGGCCGCGGCATCGGGATCCTTCTCACCGACCACAACGTGCGGGAAACGCTCGAGGTGACCGACCGATCCTACATCATTGACGAGGGCAAGATTTTCAAATCCGGCACCGCGCAGGAACTCATCAGCGACCCCGAAGCCCGGCGCATGTACCTGGGCGAGAAACTCGACGCAGACGACTTCAAGGAGCAGTAGGGGGGCAAGGCTGCCGGAGGCGGGCGGGCCATCGGTATATGTCTGTGCATAAGTCAAAGGCCATACTCAGCCAACGCCACTGCTGGGCTTGTCCCAGCAGAGCGATGATTACCGACTACTGCCGAGTCATCCCTCATTTTCTCTCCCTCTTCCGTTTTCTGGCTCTCGGCATGCCGAGAGCCAGAAAACGGAAGAGGGGGAGAACTCGCGGCCCAGTAGTCGGCAATCATCGCTGCACGGGGACATGCCCCGTGCTGGCGTGCAGCCCGATCATGACGTAGCAGTTGGGGAAGCGCCGGTGTTCCGTGGCTTGTGCGCGCACATACAGGCGGGCAATTCATCGCCCGTCTCTGTGTTCGGGGCAACGGGCGATAAATCGCCCTACTACCAACCACTTGCGCCTTGCCGCACGCGTCGAGCAAGACGGATCGTCTGCTGTCATGGGGAAACTCCCGAAAAACCCCCTTGACAACCGCCCAGACGGGCGTATACTGTAATAGTGCGATGGTACACCTAAAGCCACTATGCGGCATCTAATGCCATGTTTGTGCGAGTTGATACATCTGACAACACGCCCGTCTACGAGGAGATCAAGGCGCAGGTAAAGTACGCGATCGCCACGGGCGCGCAGCCGCCAGGCGAGGCCATACCGTCGGTGCGGCAGCTCGCGGTGGACATACTCGTGAACCCCAACACGGTCGCGCGGGCGTATCGGGAGCTGGAGCAAGAGGGCATCGTCGAGCGTCGGCGGGGAGTGGGGCTCTTCGTGGCGCCCGACGCGCCCAAAGCCTGCCGGAAGCAGCGGCAGAGCATCGTTTCGGCCAAGATCGCGCAGGCGCTGCGGGAGGCCGTGCAGGCCGAACTGACCCGCGAGCAGATCGAGCGAATCATCCAAGCCGAACTGGACAAGGCCTTGTCGGCCGACGAGCCGGCCGCGCCCTGATAGGAGGACATGCAGCCATGAATGCCCCCGTCATCGAAACCGTGCAGCTTCGCAAGTCGTTCAAACGCGTGGAGGCCGTGGCGGGCATCGACCTGCACGTGGCCCGCGGCTCGGTCTTCGGCTTTATCGGCCGCAACGGCGCGGGCAAGACGACCACGATCCAACTGCTGCTCGGCCTGCTCGAGCCCACGTCCGGCGCGTCGACCGTGCTGGGCATGGAGAGCGTGCGCGAGAGCCTGGAGATTCGGCGCCGCGTGGGATACGTGCCCGAGCAGCACCACATGTACGAGTGGATGAGCGTGGCCGAGATCACGGGCTTCGTCGCGCCTTTCTACCCCACGTGGGGCGACGGAGAGTGCCAGCGTCTGCTGCGGCACTTCGACCTCGACCCGGCCAAGAAGGTCAAGGAGTTGTCCAAGGGCATGGTCGCCAAGCTCGCGCTGGTCATGGCGCTCGCGCACCGGCCGGAGATCCTCATCCTCGACGAGTCCACCGGCGGGCTGGACGCGATCGTGCGCCGCGAGTTCCTCGAGAGCATCGTGGACATGATCGAGTCCGGCGAGCGCACGGTGCTCATTTCGTCGCACTTGCTCGCGGACGTAGAGCGCGTTGCGGACCAGGTTGCGGTCATCGACCAGGGCAAGCTCATCGTGCAGGAGCCCATGAGCACGCTCAAGTCCCGCGTGCGGAGCCTGCGCCTGCGCTTCGACGCCGAGCCGCCGGCGCAGCTCGATGCGGACGGCATGCTGCGCGCAGAGCGCCACGGCAACGAATGGGTGGTGACGGTGGACAACTTCACCGGCGAGACCCCCCAGGCGCTCAAGCAACGCTTCTCGGGCTCCAGCGTCGAGGTCGTGGACCTGGGGCTGGAGGATGTCTTCGTGGCGTTGGTCGGCAACTCGAGTGCAGGAGCCAAGGAGTAGCGCAACATGGGCACCACAACTGCTCTCACCGAAGCCACCGTTGGGCCGGTCCAGCCGGGCCAGTGTCGGCAGCTCCGCGCACTGCTCTGGCAGGAGTGGCGCCAGGCGCGGGCCGTGCTGCTGATCGCCGCGGCGCTACCCGTGCTGGGTTTCGCCGGCGTGCTGGTGTGGCGGGCCGATGAACTCCTCCCCGTTGCTTGGTTTTACACAATTATGTCGGGCTTGCTGATCGGAGCCGGTGTCGGAGGTGTCGATCCTCGCAATGCCGAGTTCCTGAGGACGAAGCCGATGCCGCTCGGTCTGGTCTGGCGCGTCAAGTTCATGCTGGGCCTTGCGACTGCGGCCGTGGTGGGGATCATGAGCTTCTTGCTCACGGACTTGGCCTGCCGCCTGGCCGCTGGCGCGGATCGCGCCAGCATCTGGCTGATATGGGGCTGCTTGGCCGCGTTCCTGCCGGCGTTCTACTCCGCTGGCTGGGCCAAGAGCCTGATCGTGGCGATAGGCGCAAGCGCGGCGTCGGGGTTCGCCATCGTGATGTGCTGGCGAGTTGCGCCTTTCGAGTACTACCTGCCGCCCAGCGTGACCTTGGGGACAGGAGCAGTGCTGTTGCTCGCATTTGTGCCGATGAGCCGAGCGTGCTTCGTGTGGTGCACTCGACGCGGGGGCAGCATCAAGAAGCGGTACGTGCTCGGCTGGTTTGCACTCCCGTTGGTGATGCTGGGTGTGCTGCCTCTCGCGGGAAGCATTGGGTGGGTGAGAATGGACGCAGCCCGCTTGGACCCCACCGACTTCTCGTCCATGAGGATCGCCGGTTTTAACAGACTCAGAGCGGAGGTGTGGCTGTTAGCGGCCCCATCGAGCAAGTTTCTATATGATGGCGTGTATCGGTGGTATCTCAACTCAGATCCTATGCGCGTTTTCCGCGTGTCGCTCGACAGTGGCAACATACGACGAGCCGCTGCACTGGTCAGGGTGTGGGCGTTTTGGTCGGGCGGACCATCGCCATCCGGCCGGCGCCTTGTGTTCAAAGCATCTCCGGCCAACTGGGCTGATCCCGCTGCCGACATCCGCCCCGGCCTTGTTGTCTACGATACCGACATGGACCAGAGCCGCGAGGTCGTGGCCAACGTATCGTGGCGCACGCAGACACACTGGCTCAGTGGAGACCGCCTGCTGTTTGTATGGGTGGACCCTGATGACGGCTCAGTCCTCCACTGGGGCCAGTGGCAGCCGGGCCAGGAGGGGGCCGATCTGCGCCGGGTGTCATCCGGCGGGATAGGCGGTTCTTGTCGTGTTGTCGGCTTCCGTAGCAACCCCATGGAGGTGGTGATGGCGAGCTGGAGCCGGCCACCTACGTTCTGGCAGGTGCGCTTGGACACGGGGGAGACGCGGCGCTACGTCGCGCCCGATCACACGGAACTCCAGGACGTCTATCCCAAGGCCGGCATCGCCGTGCTGAAGCAGGTGTTACAGGCGCCCACTCAGCGATTCTCGAAGCATCAGCCCCTGGTCATGGACCTGGCCACGGGCACATGTCAAACCGTGGACGACTTCGTCGGCGCGCGGCTGAAGTGGGTAGGAAGCAAAGGTTCTGCGAGACTGTCCAAAGACGAACGCTGGATGATCGTCGAGTTGGCGAAACAGGGAGCACGCCCCCGACGGCCCAATCTGTACGGAACCGAGTGGTATCTGTTCGACCTTAAGGAGCGTCGGCTATTTCGTCAGCCACTGCCCCAGCCCAGCGGTGGCGGGTTTGTTTACGAGTCTTCGCCCAATGGCGCCCGCCGCCTTGCCGGCATCATCGCTTCGCGTCGTGACAGCGACGAATCGCCCTGGCCAAGTTCATGCCTGATTGTCTTTGACCCCAGAAACAGCGCACCTTCCGCCCATCTGATCGTCGACGGGAGCGCGTCCGCACACGTTCTCGACTTCCAGTGGATCAGCGACCACGAGATCGTGCTGTGTCTGAAGGATGAAGGGCGTGGGCTGCGGAGGTCCCCTGTGCCCGGCGTGCTCAAGTTCTGGGCAGGGCGCTCAGGCGTCTACCTTGTCGACATCGACGCCATGTCCGTGCGGCCCGTGTGGCCCAAGGAGGGCATGGGCCTGAAGGTCAGCATCACGACTTGGCCCGAATGGAAAAGGAGCAACCCGTGAGCCGGAGCCACAGCAACTGGCGCCAGACCCGCGCACTGCTCTGGCGTGAGTGGCGGGCGCGGCGTGCAGAGCTGCTGGCGCTTTGGGCGTTGAACGTGGCGGCTGTGTGGGCATGGACGGGAATCGGCGACTGGCGGCCCTTGCGCAACATGCCCATCTCGCTGTTTTGGTGTCTCGTCATGGTCGTGGCCGTTGCGCCTGTGTACGCCGGCGAGCGCGCGGCGGGTACGGACCGCTTCCTGGGGGCTCTGCCACTCTCCCGGCGTCGGCTTTGGCGAATCAAGCTTGCCTGCGCCGTCTTGTTGGCGCTCGTGGCTATCGGGCCTTCGTGGCTGGTATGCGTCTTGAGCATCTCGCCGCATGGGTGGCCCGCGTATTGGCTCGACTCTGGCGTCGAGGGCGGCCCGAGTGTCCTGGTGTATCTGGCGGGCTATCCGCTGGCCTGCTTTGCCGCGGGCGTGCTCGCCTCGGTGGTGGCGGACAGCGTGGTGACCGCGGTAGCGCTCGGGGGCGTGCTGTTGATGGCTGTAATTGGGTACGTCGGATGGGGGCTGTGGTGGCTGGCCCACGTGCCGGTGGGCTTCACCATGTGCTTGAGCGCGGGGGCCATGCTCGCCGCGTCGCGGGCGGTGGCCTGTGGACGCCGCGTCTGAACGCGAGTGGCCGAGGGGCGGCGCTTGCACCAAGGGCCGCGTTCAAGAGCACCCGGAACACAAGATAGGGTAGGATTTTTCCTTGCATTTGATGCAAAGGGGAGGTATACCCAATGGTAGATGTTCTGTACACGAGTCTGGCTTGCCACGCGGCGGGCGTTCCGGTACCCTCGCAAAACGACGCGGCGCCTTGTGGCGCGCGAAGTACCTGACACCAATATCTCGTGTCACTAACGCCGTCCGACCGGAAAGGAGGCTGTTTGGAGAGACTTGCCGCGGCGTATCTCACAAGGTTCGTCTCAGAGGAGAGGATACATGAATCGGAAAGAGATGATTGACGTGTTGGCGGAATGCGCCCCCGATGTTACGAAGGCCGACATCAGCCGCATCTACGATGGCTTTGTCGACCTGGCGAAGAAACAACTCAACGCCGAAAACGAGTTCATGCTGCCTGGCCTGGGCGCGCTGAAGGTGAAGGTCTCGAAGGCCCGCACCGCGCGGAACCCGCAGACCGGCGCACCAATCTTCGTGCCAGAGAAGAGGAACGTGCGATTCTCGGCATACAAAGAGCTAAAGGAGCTGCTGAACCCGCCCGCAGCCCCAGCGCCCGAAGCGGCCGCACCTCCCCCGCCCGCGCCTGAGCCGACCGCGCCTGAGCCGACCGCGCCCGAGCCGACCGCGCCCGAGCCGACCGATCCGCCAACGCCCCCGCCGGCCACGCCCGGGACGATGTAGCGTTCCAGCCTCTCAAGCCTGTCTTTGACCCATGAATGGGCTCTGAGCCAAGCGTTGCTGGCCGGCACGATCCGAAGCCCGCAGGGCTCAAACAGGAGAACCTGGCCCGCATCCTCGTCCCCCGCCGCTGAAAGCGCATGAGAGACGAGATCCCGGAGCCGACGCGTGGCCGCCAGGGCCTTCCAGGTCGCCAGGCAGAGACGCTCTTACGAGCGTGCTACAAACGCGCTACATGCCCGCACAGACTGAGGGAATGTTGGACTAAGTTGTTTCAGCCCTTCGGGCTGGGGCTCGCCGCTGCATGCGCAGTTTTGTCCAGAGCCCGCTTGGGGGCTCTGGACAGCGTGAGCCCTTGGGGGGCCCGTGGGACGGCCGCGGCGTGGCCAACAGTTTGTCTCGCCGCGGGCGCGCCTCTGGGGATGCTCCCGCCCACTACTCTCACCATGGGGCCGCGTCGTCGTTTGACGCAAGGGATTCTCCGTCTGCCATGGGCCGCGCCGATTGGCGCTCAATGTTGTGTTTCAAGGAGGCATCTGGAGGGCCGGGCCCGCCAGACTCTGCGGGCGAACTTCCGGCGGTGACGCGTCCACTTGCGGGGGACATCTTCCCTGGCGCCGGGCGCCTCAGCGGGCGCTCCAAGCCTCCCGAAGGTCGCCCTGCCACGAACATCTCCGCTCGTGATGTCCCAGAGCAGCCGCACCACGGCCACTGTCACAGTCTTGCGGTCGCCGGCCACAAGACCGCGAATGGCTTATGGCGGAAGTTTACCCATTGAGTGTCAGGACTGCCTCGTAGAGGCGATTCTCGCGGTTTTAGCTCGGCTTTACTCGCGACCGAGCCGGATCCGGACGGGCACGCGTAGTTCCTCCAAGTAGCGCTTCTGTACGGGCGTGATGC
>JAJRTI010000146.1 GCA_024278415.1 Planctomycetota bacterium
CGCGCGGCGAGCGCGTCGATATGCGGCGTGCGCACTTGCGGGGCGCCGTTGCAGCCCAGCGAGTCGTAGCGCTGCTGGTCGGTCGTGATGAGCAGGATGTTGGGGCGGTCTTGGGTGGGCATGGGAGGGATGGTTGATGGTTGATGGGGAATGGGATCGAGGTGGGGTCAGGATTCGATGGTGACGCCCTCCGGCGCGTCGCACCGCAGGCATCTCCAAGACGCTCGGAAAGCCAGCTTTAGCTGGCTCCCATCTTGCCCCCACCTTTAGGTGGGGGGAGAGGGCTGTGGACGACATTCGGAGCGCGCTTCAGCGCGGCTTCTCGGCATGGCGTTGGTTGAGAAGCCCTGCTAAAGCAGGCTGCAAGGATAGTTCTGCCCTGCTCGTTCCCACCAGATGAATCTGGTGGCAAGGCAGAATTGCCCGCTGAAGCGGGCATTCGGTGGGGGAGGAGATGCGGTGAGAGCAAGGTGACAGCGCGCTTTAGCGCGGCTTCTCATTCTCTTGCCAAGTGTCGAACCGTTCGAGCTTGTCAAACACTTCTTTCTGTTGATGGTGCTGCTTCTGATCCTGCACGTAACGCTTCACCCAGTCTAGCTGCTTGTGTCCGAAGCTGACCGCTCCAAAACCACGCTGCCATTCGAGCGCCTTCCGCCGGCACCGTTTGTTCATCTCACGCGAGCACGCGCCCTTTATGTCGCCCACCAGGTCGCTGATGCAAACAAAAGGCTCGATGCGTATGGCAAGGTGAACATGTGTCAGCGTCCCCCCGATCGCGTGGAGCCACACCCCTTTGGTTGCGTCTATTCGTTCGCGCAAGAACTCGTGCACGGCCGCTTCGAGGTCGCCTTTGAGCAGCGGTCGGTCCGCCTTTGTGTGCCAATTCAGATGGATGAAGATTTCGCTGAACACATGTGAACCCATCTCGATGTCTCCACATCGCAGATCCGAGAAGCCCTGCTGAAGCAGGCTCCTTCTGCTCTGTCGCCGCTATTCCAACCACCAGATGAATCTGGTGGCAACCAGAGATGCCAGCTAAAGCTGGCACAGCAGAGAGCACGCCTCGACAACATACGGGGCGCGAGCGTCGCCGCGCGGCTCACGCCTCTATCGTCACGCCCGGCAAGGCCAGCGAACGGAGGCGACGAAACCTGCCTGGCGATTTCGATGCCCTCGGGAAGCCAGCTTTAGCTGGCGCAGGTTGTGCCCCCACCTTCAGGTGGGGGGAGAGATGGGATTGAACCGGGGGGGGGCAGCGCGCTTTAGCGCGGCTTCTCGCTCTTGTCCGAGAAGACCTGCTGAAGCAGGCTCCTTCTGCTCTACAATAGCTATTCTAACCACCAGATAAATCTGGTGGCAACCAGACATGCCAGCTAAAGCTGGCACAGGAGGAAGCGCATACAAAGGGCATCCATCACCCCCATGTTCACGCTTCTATCGTCACACCCGGCGGCGCGTCCACATGCAGACCGTCGGCGTCTTTGCTCACCGCGATCGGGCCGCGCGGGGTGGGGTAGGTGACCCGGAACGTCTCGGGAGCGGCGGCGCGCGGCGCGACGCGCACGCGCGCGCAGCCGGGTTCGAGGATCTCCAGGCCGATGAGCGTCTTGGTGAGGAACTCGGCCGGGCAGGCGCTCCACGCGTGCGACTCGGTGCGCATGAACGTGCCGTACTCCCCAGCGCGCCAACTCCCGTGCCGGCCCCACTCTTCGCTACAGCTCGATTGCCCGCGCGCCACCATGCGGCCCCAACGCTCGCGCGTGAGCGCCAGCGCGAGGTCGAAGCGGCCCATGCGGTCGAGCGCCTTGAGCACCTGCCAGGTGAAGTACGGCTCGGCCATCGTGAACGCGACGCTCGCCTCCTCGTAGAGCGACTTCACGATGGCCGCCGCGGCCGCGTCGTCGCAGAGGCCGTGCAAGATCGCGAGCGCGTTCGCGTGTTCGCTCACCTTCTCCGACAGCTCGCCGTCGATGTTCGCGTCCGCATAGCAGCGCTTGCTCTCATCCCAAAGCCGCGAGTGGAAGTTCGCCTTCATCTTGGCGCGCACGTCCTCGCACAGTTGCGCGGTGTATGCGTCGCCCTTCACTTCAGCCATCTTGGCCACGGCCGCGAGCGCGGCGTAGAAGAGCGCGTTGAGCGCCGCGCATTCGCCGCGCACGTCGATGGGCGCCCAGTCGATGAGCACCCAGTACGGCATGTCGTTGATAAGGCCGTGCGCGTCGACGTAGTCGGCGAACGCGTACACGACTTTGAGCACGGTCGGGTAGAGCGTGTGGATCCACGACTCCTCGCCGCTGTACAGGTAGTGGTCCCACGCCGCCATCACCCACATGAGCGAGTAGTCCGGGATGACCGCCTGCCACTCGAAGGAGATACTGTTGGTCATGTTCGTGATCATGCCCGTGGGCATCTGGTTCGCCGCGCTCTGGCGCAGAAACTTCGCCGGCAGCACCGTGTCGCCGAAGCACGCGTAGATGCCGCCCACGGTGACCGCGGCCACGTCGCCGAGCCATTGGCCTTGCTCGCGCCACGGGGTGTCGGTGAGGAACTCGTTGGAGCACAGCCGAATCGTGTAGCGACTGATCTCCCAGATCTTGTTGAGCACGTCGTCGTTCGACTCGAACGCTCCCTTCTCCTCGAACGGGTAGCGCGAGCGGATGGCGCGCACCGCGTGGACCTTCACGTCCTCGTAACATTTCCGGAGGCGCAGCTTCACGAAGCGGAAGCCCAGCCAGTTGTACGTGCGGAAGACCTGCCGGCCGCCGCGCAGGATGAGCCGGCTCGCGAACTGGCCTTCGATGTGGTTCACGAACTTGTCGTCGGTCAGACGCTCCGCGTACCCCATGTCGATCATGCCGCCGGCCGGGCCCTCGACCTCGATCTCCATGAACGCGGTCGTGATGCGGCCGAAATCGAGGACCATGCACGGGTCGTACACGCCGTCGAACACGCGGTCCAGGTGTTTCGTGCTGCACCGGCCCACTGCCGGCTCGCCGCGGCCGTTGGCCAGGTTGTCCGCACCCTCGAGCTGGGAGTGGCAGATCGGCTTGCCCACCTGCGACAGCCCCAGCGACAGGTCGAGCGGCTGCTGCCGGTGGTCGATCGCGATGCACTCCTCGACGTAGGCGACCGCCTCGGGCCGCAACGGGGTCTCCTCCATCTGTGGAATGTCTCGCGGGATGAGCTTGCTCCAGGGGCACACGGCCGGCGGCCGGTCCTTGCCGCGGAAGTTCACGATGGCCGCGTTGGGCCACTTCGCGTCGTCGAACCCGGCCTCGGTCCATCCCCCCGGCTCGCGGCGCGAGTCGTAGACCTCTTGGTAGGGCGTGACGCGGTTCATGCGGAAGCAGTACGTGTTCGGCATCCACGCGTTCGACCGCACGGCCTTCCACGACGGGTCGGACTGGAGCAGCGGCTCGCCGTCCGCGTCCAGCTCCACGAGCAGGCCCCCGCGGGCGTCCTGGAAGTGGCCGATGTGATACACGAGCACCGCGATGCAGTTGCGGCCCGGCTTGAGGTGCGCGGCGATGTCGTGCGTGTCGTAGTAGGTGAAGTACGGCTGCGAAAGCGCCGGCCCGAACGCGGCCTGCTCGCCGTTGACGAAGAGCTTGTAGCGCGTGTCGGCCACGATGCGCAGTTCGGCCGCGGCCGGCGCGGCATCGAGGTCGAACTCCTTGCGGAAGTGCCAGTACGAGTTGGTCTCGTTGCCGGGGCCGCCGCCCCAGATCCATCGGCCGCGCCAGTGGCGGGCCGGGGCGAAGTCGGTGTCGCGGATGTTTGCCATTGGTGTCTCTTCCTGCCGAGCTTATGTGAGGAGTTGGGAATGAATGGCGCAGTATACCGAGGGCCTCAAGGGCGGACAATCGGCAGTTGGGGTATGTACCGAAAAGGCCCGCATCTGAAGATACTCGCGACGGACGGCCACGTCCGTCGCAACCCTGGCCCATGACTCGCGGCGGACAGCCGCCACACTGAATCCTGGTGTTGCGCTGGACGTGGCCGTCCAGCGCGGGCATGGGCATAAGGCAGCCCAACGGGCTGGTATGTCGCGCCCCGCTGGGGCGCATGCCCCTCGCCTTCCTTGTCCATGCGCCGCGGCTAAGCTATCTTAGGAAGTCTTCGGTTCGCCCACTAATGTTACGCCTGAAGTGTCGACCGCGGCGCCACCGCCGTGTGACCGTGAGAGCGACCCGCTCGTAGTGGCGACCGTAAGGGCGCCCTCCGCTCCGATGGCGAATCACCACCCCAGCGGGAGGCCCTCACGGGCCTACTACGAGCGGTGCGACAGCACAAGCATAACGTGACACTAGCCACGTGCGGCGACCCTCCTGTTCAGCCATGAGACCCCACGCGATGAGACCTGTCATCCTCACCCTCCCGGGCGATGCCGCGAAGCTCAGCGACCGGCTCGCCCGCCGGCGCACACTCTTCGACCGGTCGCTGCTCGCCGACGTGCAGCGCATCTTCGACGACGTGGCCGCGCGCGGCGACGCGGCGGTGCGCGCGGCCACCGCAAAGTTTGACCGCGTCGAGCTGTCGTCCATCCATCTCTCCGGGGAGCACGTCGAAGCCTGCGCCAAGTCCGTTCCCGACGAATTGCGCGGCGCGATCTCCGCGTGCATCCGCAACATCAGGGAGGTCAACGAGGCGCTCATGCCGGAGCGGCGGTGGCAGCGGGAGATTCGGCCGGGCACGACCGTGGGCGAGCAGTGGTCGCCGCTGGACGCGGTGGGGCTGTGGGCGCCGGCGCGCAAGGGCCCGCTCATCTCGACCGCGCTCATGCTCGTGGGCGCCGCGGCCGTCGCCGGCGCACCGCGCATCGTGGTCGCCATGCCGCCGCGCGCAGACGGCGAGGCGGACTCCAACACGGTCGCGGCCGCGTCCATGGCCGGCGCGCAGGAGTTCGTCGTGGGCAACGGCGTCGCGATCATCGCCGCGCTCACGCTCGGCACGGAGTCCCTCGCGCCGGTCGACGGCATTTTCGGCCCCGGCCCCGGCGCGATCGCCGCGGCCATGGCCACGGCCTACTCCTACGGCAAACGCACGGTCATGGGCATCGGCCCCACGGACTCGATGATCCTGGCCGACGAGTCGGCCGACGCGCGCATCCTCGCGCACGACCTCGTCACGGAAGCCGAGCACGGGCCCGATTCGTGCTCCGTGCTCGTCACGACCTCCACGTCGCTCGCCGGGCGCGTCGCCGAAGAGGTCGAAGCCCTGTTGCCGTCAGTGCAGGATGATAGACGCGGCGTCTTGGAGCAGGTCTTCGGCGCCGACGGCATGGGCTGCATCGTGGTGGCGCCCGACCTGGAGTCCGCGTGCGAGCAGGTGAACGGCTTCGCGCCGGAGCACCTCATGGTCGCGTGCGACGACGCCACGACTCAAGCCGCGCTCGATTGGGTCAAGCACACGGGCGAGATCCTCATTGGCCACCACACTCCGTTCTCGGCCGGCAACTACGCGATCGGTATCACCGCGGTGCTGCCCACCAATGGGTACGCGCGCAACTTCAGCGGGGTGACCTGCCGCGACATGCTCAAGTGCTCGACGCTCGGATCGCTCGACGCGGCCGCGTTCGCCGAACTCGCCCCGGCCATCGCGGCCATCGGCAAGCACGAGGGGCTGCCGTGCCACGCGATGGCGGCACAGGTGAGGAATGGCCAGTAAGCAACGCGGCGTCGTAGCCGCATCCGCCAGGATGCGGGGCAATGGCGTACGCGATGCAGAAGCCCGCGAGGCCAGACCACACCGCGCCACCAGAGGCAGGACCGCCGCCACGCTTCAGCAGGGAGGCGAAGTTGGACATGTGGTATAATGCCGCACGACTATTCCCGTCCCCCACTGAAACCAAGAGGTGACACCGCGCAGTTCCAACGAATCCCAGTCAAGCCAGACCAGATGGGAGGGGAGCCATGCATTCGAGGGCTCCGCATCCTCGTGGCCACGATCGTTGGGATGGCCGCAGACCGCATGACGGAAGCGGAGATTCTCGAAGCCTACCCTGATCTAGAGCCGGCGGACATCGAGCAGGCGCTGAGATGCGCGGCAGAGGCCGTTCGCGAACGCGGGATCCCACTGCTCATGGCCTCGTGAAGTTCCTCGTGGACAACGCGCGCTCACCGGCTTGCCGATGAGATCTATGACAGAAAGCAAGTCCAGCCACCGCTTCCACGTGCGCGCCATGATGGCCGTTTGGCGGCTCGCGCCATGGCTCGTCGTGGCGGGCATGGTCTACCTCAGCATCGCGCTTGGCTCGGCGATTCGCTCCCGCCTCAAGGCCAAGGAGGCCGGCAAGGTCAAGCCGGTCCTCGCGACGTACGCCGGGAAGGTTCTGGACGTGCTCGTGAAGCCGGGGGACAACGTGCGGGAGGGGCAGCCGATTGCGCGCCTGAAGATACCAGGCGAGTCGAGCGCGAAGGCGGCGAAGGAGAAGCCGCCCTTCCCCGTCACGGTGATGCGCATGCGGCCGCGGCGCTTCGTAGACCGCATCGTGCTGCCTGGCACGGTGGAGGCGAACAGCGACGTATCGTTGCGCTCGCAAGTCCGAGGCACGCTGATCGAACGCCCGGTGCAGGAGGGCCAAACCGTGCGCAAAGGGCAGCTTGTGGCCCGCATCGACCCGCAGGACTACGAGGACGCGCTCGAGACGGCCAAC
The DNA here is from genome assembly GCA_024278415.1 of Planctomycetota bacterium. Next base: position 6,656 of record JAJRTI010000146.1, read on the forward strand.
GCCGGGCTCGTGCTCGCGCAGAGTGTGTACGACCGCGTGGCGAAACTGATCACCACCGGCGCGGCCACACAAGCCGAGCGCGACTCGGCGGAGGCGAGCCTGCGCCAGGCCAAGGCGCGCAAGTCCGAGGCCGAAACCCAACTGAGGCGCACGCAGATCACGTCGCCCATCGACGGCACGGTCGACAAACTGTACGTGGAGGTCGGCGAGTTGATGGAGGATGCCGCGCTCGTGGCGCGCATCATCGACGCGTCGCTCGTCGAGATCTACATCGCGATCCCGGAGGCCGACGTGCGCTCCGTGCGCGGCTTGAAGGAAGTTAAGTTCCGCGTTGATTCGGCCGGGGACGACGTCATGACGGGCCAGGTCTCGTTCGTCACCCTCGCGCCCGCGGAGCAGGCGCGGGTGTATATCATGGCGCTTCGGGTCGGCAACCAGGACGCTCGCTTGCGCCCGGGCATGATCGTGAAAGCCGACGTGGTGCGGCAGGTGGTCGACGACGGCCTTGTGGCGCCGCTCTTTGCGGTGCTGCCGCAGGACAAGGGGTACGCGGTGTACGTGGAGGCCGACGGCGTGGCGCGGCGCCGCGCGGTCACGTTGGGTCCCCTGCGCGCGGAGACGGTGCTGATCCGCCGCGGGCTGCGCGCCGGCGACCGGCTCATCGTGCAAGGCCAACGCCAGATCGAGGACGGCCAGCGGGTCCAGGTCGTGCGTACGATCGAGAGGATCCAGGAGCTGTTCAAGTGATCGTGTCCGACACCGCGGTGGACCGGCGCATCGCCGTGTTCGTGCTCATGGTGTTCGTCATCGTCTCGGGCACCTGGTGCTACTTCGCGCTCCCGCGCGAGGCCGAGCCGGACATCACCATCCCCACCGTGTTCGTGTCCACGACCTACGAGGGCGTCGCGCCCGACGACATCGAGACGCAGATCACCATCGAGATCGAGAAGCGCCTGCGGGGCATTTCGGGCGTGAAGAAGGTGCGCAGCGTCTCCCGCGAGGGCCACAGCGCGATCAGCATCGAGTTCGTGACCGGCACGGATATCGACGACGCGATTCAGCGCGTCAAGGACAAGGTCGACCAAGCGCAGAAGGACTTGCCCACAGACTTGGAGCAAGACCCGGCCGTGTTCGAGGTGAGCTTCTCCGAGATGCCGGTGCTCGTGCTCGCGCTCTCGGGCAACGGGTCGTTGCGCCAGCTCAAGGACATCGGCGAAGACCTGAAGGAGGCGCTTGAGACGATCCCGGGCGTGCTGGAGGTGCAGCTCACCGGCGGACTGGAGCGCGAGATCCACATCGAGGTCGATCCGCACCGGCTCGCGTTTTACGGCATCCCGTTCCACGCGGTGCAGTCGTGCATTGCAGGCGAGAACCAGAACGTGTCCTCCGGCTCGATGCAAATGCGCCAGGGCCGTTACCAGCTCCAAGTGCCAGGCGAGTTCACCAGCGTCGAGGAGGCCCTGTCGCTCGTGGTGTGGGTGTCCAAGCAAGGCGAACCCGTGTACCTCAAGGACGTGGCGAAGGTCGTGGACAGCCACAAGGACGTGACGTCCATCTCGCGCATCAACGGCCTGCCCTCGGTCAACCTGTCCATCAAGCGGCGCACCGGCCACAACATCATCACGCTCATCGACAAAGTGAACAAGATGGTCGAGCGCGAGTCGGAGAACTGGCCCTCCGGCGTGCAAGTGGCGCGGCTCATGGACAAGTCCAAGGACATCCGCCTGATGATCGCGGACTTGGAGAACAACCTGCTCTCCGGGCTGTTGCTCGTGCTGGTCGTGGTGTGCATCGCCATGGGGCTGCGCAACGCGATGCTCGTCAGCACCGTCATCCCGCTGTCCATGCTGCTGAGCTTCGCCATCCTCTACGCGTGCGGCGTGACCCTCAACATGGTCGTGCTCTTCAGCCTCACGCTCGCGCTCGGCATGCTCGTGGACAACGCGATCGTGATCGTGGAGAACATCTACCGCTTCGTGCAGGCCGGCATGCCGCGCGCCGACGCGGCCAAGCGCGCGACGAGCGAAGTGGCGTACCCGGTGATCGCGTCCACCGCGACCACGGTCGCCGCGTTCTTGCCCCTGCTCTACTGGCCGGGGCTCATGGGCGGATTCATGCGCTACCTGCCCCTCACGGTCATTATTACGCTCTCGTCGAGCCTGTTCGTCGCCCTGGTCATGAACCCGGCCATGTGCTCCGTGCTGCTGCGCGCGCCGCGGTCCAACAAGCTGGCCGCGGACACGGCCGAACGGCCGTCCACAGAAGGCGGGGGCTGGGTGCTGCGCGGCTACCGAGCCATCCTGCGCACCGCGCTGCGGCATCGGCTGGTGACGCTGTTCGCGGCCGCGATGCTCGTCGTGCTGTCCGCGCAATACTGGATGCTGCGCATCGGCGTGGACCAGCCGGTCGAGTTCTTCCCCACCATCGACCCGCGCTCCGTGTTCGTGAACATCGACCCGCCGCAAGGCGCGTCCGCGGAGAACGTGGACCGCGTGGCCCAAGAGATCGAACGCCGAATTCGAAGCGTGGACAACGTGCCGGAGGGCGTGCGCACGCAGGAGTGCTTCCCGCCGAAGCTGACCGACGCGGACAAGCCACAACTCGCACGCCGCGACCGGGCGGTGGAACTCGGAGTGAGCGACCTCCAGAACATCGAACACGTGTACAGCATGATCGATGTCGCGCCAGAGTCGGCCGGCTTCCAGTTCACCGCGGCCATGACCAACCACGTGACCGTTCAGATGTACGACTTCAACAAGCGCGTGGCCGAGTCGAGCGCGAAGACCTCTGCGCGCATCAAGGCGCGCCTGCGAGGCGTGCCCGGGGCCCGGGTCACGGTCGAGAAAGAGAAGGGCGGCCCGCCTACCGGCGCACCGATCAACATCGAGATTTCCGGCGACAACCTGCGCGTGCTCGAAGCGATCGCCGGCCAGGCGCAGAAGGTGGTGCAGCAGATCCCGCACGTGATGAACGTGCGCGACGACTTCATGCGCGGCAACCCCACCTTCAAGCTCCACATCGACCGGCAGAAGGCCGCGCTGCTGGGCCTGAGCACGGCCGCGATCGGCCTCGCGGTGCGCACCGCGATCCACGGAGCCAAGATCTCGACTTACCGGGAGGGCGACAACGACTATGACATCGTCGTGCTCCTCGCCGAGAAACAGCGCCGCACCATCAATGTGCTCGAATACCTCATGCTGCCGGGCAAGGGCGGCCAGCTCGTGCCGCTCACGACCGTGGCGCGCCTGGAATACACCAGCGGCCCCGGCGCGATCACGCGCGTGAACTACAAACGCACGGTCACCGTGAAAGCTGACGTGGACGAAACCAAGGTCCCCGGCGCGGTCGCACGCATGGCCGCGGAGAGCCTGCTCAAGGACATGCCCCTCCCGGCCGGGTACCATCTCGTGTTCACTGGGGAGAACGAATTCCAGACGGAGTCGGAAGACTTCCTCGCCCGCGCGATGCTCGTCGCGCTGCTGCTCATCGCGCTCGTGTTGGTCGCGCAGTTCAACTCCGTCATCTACCCCTTCATCATCCTCACCACGGTCGTGCTCTCGACTGCCGGCGTGTTTGTGGGCCTGGGGCTGCTGCGCATGCCCTTCGGCGTCATCATGACCGGCGTCGGAGTCATCTCTCTTGCCGGCGTCGTGGTGAACAACGCGATCGTGCTCGTGGACTACACCAACCGGCTCTGCTCCCGCGGCATGGCCCTGGCCGACGCGGTCGTCGCGGCCGGCGCGACGCGCCTGCGGCCGGTGCTGCTGACCGCGGTGACGACGGTGCTGGGCCTCATCCCCATGGCCACGGGCCAGTCGTACGATTTCCACACCTTCGAGTGGGTGCGCAAATCCGAATCGAGCCAGTGGTGGGCGTCCATGGCCGTGGCGGTGATCTACGGCCTGTCGCTGGCCACGATGATGACGCTCGTCGTCACGCCGGTCATGTATCACCTCCTGACCCAGTTCCAGGAAGCAATCGTGCGGTGGTGGCAGGGGCTCGGCAGGCTCTACTGGCGGGTGTTCTGGCGCGTCGTGGGCGATGCACCGCGGGCCGGCGAGCCCGGAAGTTGAGCGTCTGGGGACGATGCGCTCCGCCTGCGGCGGCTTCCGCCTCGCGCCCCCGCCGCCCACGCGAGCAGGCCCGCGAGCCCCAGCAAGCTGAGCGCACCCCCCAGCTTCACCGATGCGGGATCGTATACGAAGCGCAGGTCGTGCCGCCCGCGATCGAGCACCGCGCCGCGTAGCGTGTAGTCCACGCGGCGGATCGTCCCCCGCCGCCCTTGGTCGTAGAGCCGCCAACCCGGGTAGAACGTTTCGCTGAGCACGAGCATGCCGGGGCCGCCCTCGACAGCCAAGCGCGTCTCGTGGCTGCCGAGTTTCGTGATGGCGAGCGTGCCGCGCCACGGGGGATAGGAGGCCGCGAGCGAGGCCTCGGGCGCCAACGCGGTGCGGTACGGATCGAACTGGCCGCTGCCCATGTGCAGGAGCGCGTCCGCGTCGTCCATGGATCGGACTTGGGACACGACCCACGCGCGCTTGGACTCGCGCGGCACGACGGTCGCCTGCCGCGCGTAGTCGCGCATGCTCACGAGCGAGTCCACGTTCGCTCCGCGCGAACTGATCTCCCATCGCACGTTCAGCATGTTCATGAGCCGGCTGCGCGCAGGCGAGTACCTGGGCCGGGATTCGAGCACGTTCGCCAAGTTCCAGTGCCGGGCCACGTCGAGTTGGTAGTCGCCGTGGACGGTGCTGATGCCGTGCGCGGCGCTGCGATTCGCTAGCAGCGCGTTCTCGGCCCACAGGAACGCGTTGGGGTTGCGGAGGCCCAGGAGCCAATTGTTGGCGAAGAGCACGCGGTCGGGCACGTACACGCGGCCCGGCTGCTTGCTGCCCATGAGGCGCTCGACGATGGGCGTCTTGGCCGCATAGAGATCCGTCTTAGTCGTCCAGTTGATGGGCTTCGTCGTGGCCCAGAGGTCGATCACCAGCACCGCGATCAGGGCTGCCGCACCAAGCCTGCCGCGCCGCGTCCTGCGCCACCAGTAGATCGCCAGCGCGGATAGGTTGAGCAGCACCAAGCACCTCGCCGCGTCCGCCCCGGCCAAACGGTGGTGCTGCCGGAAGCGCGAGAGCTGCCTCGCGAACGCGTGCCGAGTCACGAGCCTGCCTGCCCACGAGGCCCCGGGCTCGCGCCGCAAGAACAGCTCGGCCGAGAAGCCGGCCAAGACACAGGTCGTGAGCGCCAAGATGCAAGCGCCGGAGCGCCAGCTTCTCCGTTTCCCGCCGGCCGGCGTCCGCAGCGCGTCCACACCCAGCCCGGCAAGCACACACACGCCCATCACGGCAACAGACATGAACTTGATCGGCCACCGCATCTGGCCGATCATCGGCACATAGTCGAACGCAAGCCTGTGGAACGGCGCGAACTTGCCCATCGCCAAAGCCATGCCGGCGATGGTGATGGCCAGCCACGTGGCGACGAGCCACCGCCGCCCGGCGAGGCCTTGGGGTGGGCGGTTGCCGCGGTTGACGAGCGACCGCGCCGCCGCGATGGCGAGCAGCACCGTGAGGATTCCGGAGTAGTAGCAACTGAAGCCGAACTCCTGAAGCGTGCCACCCCAATAGCGATGAAAGCCCTGTCCGCCGAAGGTCCGAGGGATGAACCACGTGATGAAGTGGAGGGGGTAAACAGAACGCCCCGCGCTCGCCGCGTAGTCGTGGCCCCCTCCGCGCGACGAGAGCGGGGCAAGTTCGAGGGTGGGCAGCAGTTGCGCGGCGCTCACAAGCGCGCACACCGAAACGGCGATGAGGCCCGCGGCCGCGAGCCGCAGC
>JAJRTI010000147.1 GCA_024278415.1 Planctomycetota bacterium
CCTGCCTGAATCCACTTCGAAACTGAAACTCCAGAATGCGACGCGTTGGGATACGTACAATCAGACCTACACCCCAAGGAAGTAAAGAGGATGTGTGAGCGCCTGCGTGGCGCTCGCTGGTCCGCGAAGTCTACGACCTTGGCGCCACCAGGCCGGCGCGTTCAGCGTGCGGCGGGCCGCCGCGCGTCCACCACGAACCGCGTCGTCCACATCTGCCCGGTCGCGAGCTTCTGTTTCTGGTACATCCACTACAGCGTGTACTGCCCGCGCTTCGTGCCGTCCCACCAGCGGTAGAGTTGCAGCAAACTCTTCGGGTCTGTGCTGACCCAGAGTTGCATTTGCCCAGGCTTGCCCAGCACGAACGTGGGCTTTGTGATCTGGAGGCTGCTGCGCTTGGAGACGAGCGCGGCTTGGTCCGGCGAGAGGCCCGGCCGAGCCGCCCAGATTTCCCGGGGCTGTCGCTCGCCGGAGAACGTCTGCGTCCCGCCCTGCGTGGTGATGGTGAGGCTCGGCGTCGCACCGACGCGGAAGCAGTTGTGCGACCAGTAGCTGAACTCGTGGACCTCGGGCGATTCGTTCCGCACGGTCACGCGCACCTCGAACCGCGGTGCGTCCTTCGTGATGGCGTAGGACTTCTCGATGACGAGGCCGCCGAGCGCGTAATGCGTGAGTGCGCGGCGGAAGACGACCGTCGCGCGGCCGCCCTTGACCTCGCGGGTGACCAGCTCATAGTCGCCGCGCTTGTCTTGCGAGGCGCGGGCCGCCTCGGGCCACCAGAACATGTCTTGGCAGGCCCCCCCGCCATCGAAGCGGTTCACCAGATCGCCCTCCCAGCCGCGCACGCGCCAGCTCCAGAGGTTGCCGGATGGGCCGATGCCGAGCGCCTGATGCTTCGACGCGATCCGCACCTCCGCGTTGCCATCGCCGTCCATGTCGGCCCAGTTGATCTCCAATTCGCCCGCGCGAAGCGACGTGAGGTCGCCCTTGGACTTGGCTTCCTTGCGGCGCGCTTCGAACCGCCGGCGCACGTCCGCCTCCCGTGTCTCGCGTCTGAGGCCGGCCGGTGCGTCGCGAGCGATCACCAGCATTCCCAGCGACTCGGGAGGCACTTCGTAGAGTATGCCTTGTCTGAGCCGAGCGGCCGGCCAGGTCTTGCCCTGGGTGGGGACGAGCGCGGCCTTCGCCACGGGATCGTACACGGACCAGCCGTCTCCCGCGGCATCGCCAACGCGGACCTGCACGGTTGCGGGCTTGTCTGCGTGCATGTTGCACACGCTGACGAGCGTGCGCTCCTTCAGCCGATACGCATAGCTGAGCGCGAACCTATCCCACTGGGGCGACGCGATCACGACTTCGCCCTTTGCGGTCTTGATTCGGGCCTCGTTCTCTGGCAAGGGAGTCACGCGCACGTGCTGGGGGGCGCGTGCGCCGTCGAACAGGAACGGCTCGACGCAGGCGATGTCGCGCATCGCCCGGGAGACCTCCCACACGTATTCCATGTCGAAGCCCCGGCCCAGGTCCGGCCAGTGGGAGCACCCGACGCTGCCGTTCAGCGCGGACGTGACGAAGTCGAAGTAGATGCCCCGCGGCGGTTTGCTCGCAATCCATCCGCTGTCCACGACCATGCCGGTGCTCGTCATGGGGAACAGCGTCGCGCGGGGCAGGTACTCGCGCATGCCGGCCACGTTTTTCGCGAAACTCATCGCGCTGCTCGTGTAGATCATGGGCAAGTGCACCAGGCGCGGGATGTCGTTGTACTCCCTGTAGTCCACGCCGCGGTCGGGCGGCATGCCGGAGCCCTGGCAGATGGCGATCGTGAAGTCCGGCCAACGGCCGTGCACGTACTGCGCCCAGAGCCGAACGACTTGGCCGAGTTGCCACGTGCGGAACGCGAGGAACCGTTCGCGCAGCTCACCTTTGAGCCGGTCCATGGTGAGTGTGCGCGGGTCGAGCCCTTCCTTCTTAGCGAAGGCCGCGACCGTTGCAGGGTCGTCCCGCAGCGGGTTGCGTATCGCGTTTGCCGGCTCCCAGTCCCAGAAGACTCCGTCCACCTTGGGCGCCAGTTGGCGGTAATGGTCGCCGGCGATCTCGAAGAAGCTCTTGCCCTGGGTGATGATCCGCGTTTCCCAGCCCTTGCGTCGCATCGCCTTGACCACTGAGTACGGGATGTTGGCCCACAGCTTCCCGCCGTCTGCTCGGAGCCTGTCCTGCACGTACTTGCGCCAGCCATCTGGTCTTGCCGTGGCAAGATGGCGATCAATCCCCATGCCGCGCAGCATGTCGTACGCGGCCGGGTAGAGCTTGGGGGGAACGGTGCTGAACGTGCCCCAGCAGAAGAAGGAGTGGAACCGCCGCGGCCGCGGGCCCTTGGGGAGCGGAGGCAGCGCCTCGATCTTGGCTTGCTTCTCCTGGAGCGCCTGCCCGTCCACCACTGGGCGGTAGTACATCGTGCCGCTCTGGGGCATCTTGGCTCCATCGAGCCAGACCGTGAGATAGCAATGCGAAACTGTGCGCTTGAGTCGCGCCAGCGTCTCGGATGGGGCCGGCACCCGGAACCGCCGGTACGGCCGGCCGCCGCGCACGAGCGGCGCGCCCCCGCCGAGCAGGCCGAAGTCGCCGATGCCTTCGGGCAGATCCAACTGCACCTCTGCGGGTTGCTTGATCCGGCGCCGGTCGCCGATCAGCGCAATGTGGATGAAGTTCGGCGCGTCTCGAAGGAGCCGGACCGTGTTCGCCCGGCCATACTCGGCCGGGTAGAGCCGGAGCACAAGAGGGGCCTCGACGCGCGTGAAGGCCACGTCGTCGTAGTTCACCTCGCCAATGTTGGAGCCGCGGAGCAGGAGCACGATCTGCTGGATCCCGCGGCGCACGTCCACGTCGAAGCTGAACCGCGACCAGTCGGGCGCGGCCGGCAGGTTGCGGCTGACCTTGCGTCGGGCGCGTGTCCTAAACTTGGCGATGCTGAAGTCCAGGTCGTACATCACGATCTGGATTTGCGCCTTGGCGTCCCCTTGGGTGCGATACCATCCGCTGAGTTTGTATAGCCCGGTGCTCACGTCAATGGGGTCCGAGTAGATGAGGCCCCGCACGGCCTCCTTGCCGGCGTTCTCGATGCCCACGAGCCCGGCGGCGCGTTTGCCGGCCCGTGCGTCGGTCGACCACTTGAACGCACCTCGAGACGGCTTGCTGGACCACACGATGAAGGCCCAGCCCGCGGGCCTCTTCGTTCCCTCCTCGAAGCCGCCGTTGCGGAGTAGGCTTTCCCCGCACCACAAGGGCGACGCCACCAAGAGCAATAGTGCGGCAGTAGCTTGCATGCGATACACGTATGGCGATTTCGGCATCTGTGAGCCTCGGGTTTCTGGGGCATGGAGGGATCACGTCAGTATATGGAGCGCCCCCTGGCAGGACAACTCGCCATGCCGCGGGGATGGGCTTCCAACGCATTCCCCGAAGGGTCGGCACTGGCCCCTTCCGCGTCGATGCGCGGGCATCTACCCTGAGGTCCAGTCCTCCACCGCAAGCCCTTCGATCCCCTTGAAGTCTCTGGCGTTTCGCGTCACCAGTGTCGCATCGTGGGCCATAGCAATAGCCGCGATTCGCAGATCCATGCGGCCGGCCCTTGGTTTCTGCTCACGGAGGCGTTCGTAAACGTCGGCCGATGCCTCTGTGAACGAAAGGAGAGGCAGTGTGCTCAGGAAACGAACTGTGGCGCACATTCGATCGTAAACGGGGACCAATGCCTGCACCCCTGTAGCCCGCCTCAGCAGCGCAAACCAGCCAGCGAGTTGCTCCTCCACCGTGATAATGGTGATCGCCACCGCGCCCGGATGGCGCCTGCTGACATTCTCAACCACTCCCTGGTGACCATGCTGAAGCAGCGATAGGGTGTCGGTATCGAGGACGAACCGTTTCATGGTGCATCAGTGTTGTCGTTCACTTGCCGGCGCCGGTCAGCGATTGCAGCTTGCCAATCGTCGAAGAGGGGATCGTCCCGGAACATCCCAGCCCCATCGATCCATGGGTTCGCTCCGTACGGCAGTTCCAGTTCAGCAACGAGAGCGCCCCGCGCGACTCGGTCGTCAATCAGCCTCCGCATCTGCGCGAGCGCTGCGTCGGGCGTGTCAGCTTCAACGACCCCCGCGAAGGGCTCGGCTCCCGCCGCGCGGTAACGGTGATCGGGCGTGGTCTCGATCAGAACAGGTATCTTCATGGACTTGGCTCCCTCAATGAGTGAAGCGTTTGCTTACCCCGCATTTCTCACCAGCCAGGGATAGAAGTGTCGGAAAAGTCGCCGTCTGAAAACCTTCCGGCCCAGGCGGGCGCCGCTGCTGCGTTGCACGGCGCTCGGCGTGCCCGAGCACGCCTTCGCGACAGTACGTCTTGCATCAACGCCCGCCTGGACTCGCGAGAAATGCGGGTTCGATGATAACACGCACGGGTGAATCCCTCAAGGTGGAGAGGGCTTCCAACGCCTTCCCCGAAGGGTCGGCACAGGCCCCTTCCGCGCCGGTCACTTGAGGCGCCAGCGTGTCGCCATGAGGCAGGTCTTCTCGCCCTGCTGCGCGATTTGGTAGTAGACGGTCAGGATCGACCCGTCGGCCAGTTCGGTGGAGGCCGGGTATCCGAGATCGCCGCTCGTCGCCGCGGCGAGGCGGACCTCGTTCTCGATGTCCCAAGTGCGCCCGCCGTCGCGGCTGATGCACGCGTACTCCCCGAAAGGCGGCATGCGTCGCCCGTAGACACACACCAGCGCGCCATCTTTCAAGCGGATCATGTGCGCTGGGTAGCCCTGCATGGGGGTGGTGTGACAAGTCGTCCACGTCTTGCCTCCGTCGCTGCTCTCCGATTGCCGCAGGAAGCACTGGTCTTCCCGGCGTCTGCCGTTGCCCTTCTCATGGAAGTGGTATCGGAACATGGCCACGAGTCGGCCGCCCGCGGTTTCCACCACGTGCGGCTCGTAGTAATGGTTCGGGTCGTCGTCGGGGTTCTGCGGCACCGTTCCGATCTGCTGCCATGAACGGCCGTCGTCCCGCGACTCCTCGACCACGAGCACGGTCTTGCCGTTGACGCTGCTCCGCCCCACAAACAGAAGCCGGCCGTCCTTCAGTTCAATGCCGCCGTGGGGCGCGCTGCCGAGGTGCTGCGCGGGCGCTTCCCATGTCTTGCCGCCGTCCGTGCTGCGTCGGGTCCAGGCGCCGAGCCAGCGTTCGCGAATCTCAGGCGTGAGCTTCTCCGCGTGCCGCTGCCACTCCAGCAAAATCTCGGGCGACTCCAAGCGCTTCAGCCAGCTTCCATGGCTCGCGCCAACGAAGGCCAGCGATGTGAACCAGTTGACCACAAGTGTCCCTTTGGCCGTCTCAATGATGCCGGCATCGCGGTCGTCGAGCGGCGTGTTGCAGATGGTCTCAGGCTCCGACCACGTCTCGCCGTCGTCGGCGCTGCGCACCATCTGCACCTTCCCCCAGGGGCAGACGTGCTGGCTGCGGTCGCCGCTGAACACGGCGAGCAGTTCGCCATTCCTGCGCCGGCACACGGTGGGCCAGCCTATGTAACGGCCGGGCTCCTTGCAGATGGGTTTCACCCAGTCAATAGTGGCGATGGCCTGTTCTTCTGGCACTTCGTAAGTCATCCTGATCCTCCAAGGTTGGTTGAGTTCCGCAACCGTCCCATCGACGGAGAAGTCCGAGAAGTCGATCTTCCCCTGGCTCGTATAGAGGCCGGGGATTCCGGCGGGGAGCGGGTCCGGGTCGTCCACTTCCATGATCGTCTTGCCGCCCAGCCGGACGGTGATCCTGCCGCCCTGCACCGAGGCCGCCGCGGCGTACCACGTCCCGGTGTCCATGACCACCTTCCGCTGGCGCTTCAATTCGACTCGCGGCGCGCCGAATTGGCGGCGCGCGAGAATGATCTGGTCGTTCTTCGTGTCGTAGTGAACGCTATAGCCGCTTCTGGAGTCCTGGCTGCGCAGAATCAGGCCGGCGGCCTTAACCCCCTTGCCATCGTCGTGGGCACGGAATCGGACGGCCACCGTGCAGTCGGAATAGGCCTGAGGCGAGTAGTAGGCCTGCGGAATAGTGGCGGGGTCCGTTTGGGTCAACACGCCATGAGCCAGCTTCCAGTCTCCCCCGTGGAACCGCCAGAGGTCCTTGGAGCTGAACGGATCCTGTGCGCGTGCGCTTACGGCGACGGCCATCAGAACGGCCAGACTCGTTGCAGTTCGACTCATCAGGTCCAATCTCCTGTCCTGTGGCAAAGGGCGCGGCAGTTGATCGAGCCACTTGCAAAACCCCAGTTGTCCTACCTGTGCTGTGGCGCCGCAAGCCGGCGATGTCGCGTTTGTAGTAGGCCCGTGAGGGCCTTCCGCTCGGGTGGCGCATCGCCATCGGCGCAGAGGGCGCCCTGACGGTCG
>JAJRTI010000148.1 GCA_024278415.1 Planctomycetota bacterium
GCGCATAGTCGTGCATGAGCAGATCGAACGTGACCATCACCGCGCGGCGCCGGCCGTCGTCGAGCACAAGCGCTTTTGCGTAGATGTCGTCGTGGATGCCGAGGAAGGGCTGCCGGTAGAGGCTGCCGTATCCGCCCATCTCGGTCTTCACTGCGGGCGTGATGAGTTCCCGTGCGGCTCCGAAGTTCATGATCGGCTCCTTGTGGCGTATGTAGTCGGCTGTCGGTCATGCGCGCTTCTGGCGCGTGGCGCATTGTACCATACGCGCCGTCGCTGTAACGCTCCTATGACTCGGAGTTCTGCGTGTGCATGGCCGAGATGATGATGCAGCACCTGGCCTCCCCCGCCTGATGGCCAGCATGAACGACTCCAGGGCGGACTTGCATTGCGCCGCCGGCGTGCTTATGCTGCGGCCGCTCCATGCTTTCATCCTTTTGGCCTCGGAGGTCCGACCATGCCCGCTGCCAAACGCGCGATGCTCATCGGGATCGACTCGATGATGATCAAGCGGCTCGACAAGTTCGCGGCCGAGGGCCGGCTGCCCCATCTGAAGCGCCTCATGGACCGTGGCGTGTCGAGCCGCGCGTACCCGACCATCCCTACGGTCACCGATCCCAATTGGACGACCATCGCAACCGGCGCGGACAGCGGCACGCACGGCGTGTACGTGATGAAGTTCAACTCCACGCTCTGCAAGGCCGAGTGGATCTGGCAGGCCGCGGAGCGCGTGGGCAAGAAGTCTATCGTGCTGCGCTACCCCGGCGGCTGGCCGCCGCCCATCGAGAACGGCATCACCATGGAGAGCGGCGCTCCGGCCGGGTCAGTCGGCGTCGTGAGCTTTTCCAAGCTCTACACCAATGAACATCACACGCGCTTCACCGGCGATGCGCTCAGGGGCCCGCGCCTGGAGCCAGTGCAGGTCGACCTCCAGCCCGCGAGCGGCTGGCGGAACGTGCCCGAGTCCAAGCGGCCCGCGCTCGCGGCGGACGTGCCCTGCTACGCGAACGACGGCGGGCATGGCTACACGTTCCACATGCTTGTGCTCGCGGACGGCGACGGATACGACCGCGTGATCCTCAACTCGACCGAGGACGCCTCGGCGCCGGAGGCCGACATGCGCATGGGCGAGTGGAGCCCGTTCATCACCAAGCCGTTCGAGTGCAAGGCTGGCGTGCGCGAGGCCGCGTGCCGATTCAAGATCATCAACCTGAGCCCCGACGCCGCGCAATTCACGCTCTACCGCTCGCAGGTGCACGCGACCGAGGGCTTCACCTACCCCGACTCGTTGGCCAAGGAGCTGACCGACCACTGCGGGCCGTACTACGACAACCCTAACCGCCTCTTCCTCGCGCTGGGCTGGTTCGACCACTACTACGAGGAAGTGGACTACCACACGCGCTGGATGGCTAAGGCGGCCGAGTATCTCACCGAACGGCACGACTGGACGCTCTACTTCACGCAATGCCACTGCCCGGACTACGCGGAGCACGAGTGGCTTGGCGGCATCGACCCGCTGTCCGGCCGCTACAGCGACGCGGAGGCCGAGAAGTGGTGGGACGCGTACCGCGGGGTGTATGAGTTGATGGACGCGCACGTGGGCCGGCTGGTCGAGATCGCCGGCGACGACACGGCGATTGTCGTCGTGTCGGACCATGGCCACATCATCCTGCGGCGCCGCGTGCTCGCGGGCAACGCTCTCGTGGACGCGGGGCTCATGGCGGTGGACGAAGCGGGCCGCGTGGATGCGTCGCAGTCGCAAGTGCTGCCGGCTCCGGGCCACGGCTTCCTCCGCGTGAACATGAAGGGCCGAGAGCCGGAGGGCGTGGTGGAGCCGGCGGATTACGAAACCGTGCGGGAGCGCGTGATCGCGGCGCTCTTTGGCATCGTGGACGAGGAGACCGGCCTACGGCCCATCGCGGTGGCGTTGCGCACAGAGGAGGCTGGCGTGCTGGGTTGCGCCGGGCCGCACGCGCCGGGCGACATCATGCTGCTGCCGGCCGCCGGGTACGCGGAGGACACGCACTACCAACCCGGTGCGGAATCGCTCATCGTGAAGCCGGACCCGCGCTTCGGCGTGTGGGGCGGCAGCGAGGGCACGCACGGCCACCTGCCGAGCGTGGACTACTCCGCGGGCGCAATCATGCCCGCGTTCATCATGGCCGGCCCGGGTGTGAAGGCCGGCGTGCGCCGAGAGCAGCCCATCTACCTGCGCGACATCGCTCCCACTCTCGCGCACCTCGTCGGCATCCCTTGCCCCAAAGACGCGGATGGCCGGGTGTTGCGCGACCTGCTGGAGTAGCTATCGGCCCAAACAGTCTGTCAACGAAAGGCGGGACTCGCGCGCCTGTAGTGCTCACGTCAGTGAGCCTCTGCCGGCGTGCATGGTGAGCAGAAGGCTCACTGACGTGAGCACTACAGGCACAAGACCGCTGGTCCTGCTACGAAAAACGGGCTTGGCGACGTCGTCGCCAAGCCCGTTGTGTTGCTGCCGTGTGTGGCCGGCGAGTGTCGTGTCACGCTTGTGCTGTCGCACCGCCCGCGGCACAGCAGATGATGCCTCCTCTGGCGTGCGTGGCAGCGGGTGCAGGGGGGATTGCCGCCGGACTGCGTCGCGCTTGTAGTAGGCCCGTGAGGGCCTTCGGTTCGGGCGACAATTCGCCGTGGGAGCAGAGGGCGCCCTTACGGTCGCCACTACGAGCGGGCCGCTCCCGCTGTCGACATTTCAGGCGTAACACGACACTAGGCTACACGTCGAAGTTCCGGCGCAGGGCCAAGATGTCTTCGGGCGTGTTGCACTTTTCGAGGTATTCCACGTACTTTGCGTGGATGTCCTTGGCCACGTCCTTGTTCTCTTCGAACACGTCGTGCTGCTGCTCGGGGTCGTCGTTGAGATTGAACAGCTTCGGCCGGTAGTCGCCCATCTTGTAGTCCGCTTCGCCGTCGCCGGAGGAGAAGGTCGTGGGCAGATCGGGGTCTTCCACGCCGTCGGCCTTTTCGCCGGCCCAGTGGAGGTTCCAGCCGTCTTCGGTGACGATGGAACTCTTAGCCAAGCGCGGGGTGTTGCTTTTGAGCGAGAAGCTCGACACCGCGATGTCGTGGAGCTGGTCCGTGTCGCCCATCATGAGGGGCATGAGCGACTTGCCGTGGAGCGAGTCCACGTCGAGGCTCCACGCGAGCTGGCGGTGGAAGCCGCACTGGAGGAGCTGCACGGTGGACTCGCCGGCCGCGACGCCGGTCTCGATCGCGCCGAACATCTCCAGCAGCGTGGGCATGAGGTCCACCGAGGTGACGAGCGCGTCGGAGCGGAAGCCCTCTTCCTGTTCGGGCAGGCGGATCATGAGCGGGATGTGCGCGCACTCTTCGTAGAGCCAGATGGTCTCGAAGAACTCGTCGATGATGATGTCCTTGCCGATGAGGTCGTGCTCGCCGAACATGAAGCCGTGGTCGGTGGTGAAGATGACCGCGGTGTTCTCGCGCAGCCCCAGGTCGTCGAGCTTGTCCAGGACCTTGCCGATCCAGCGGTCCACGAGCGAGCACTTGCCGGCGTAGAGCGCCTTGATGTGGTGCAACTCGTCTTCGTCCAGATAGTTGGCCGGCGCATAGTGGGGATAGATGACATCTTCGCCGTCGTACCCGGGGTCGTACATGTCCACGTAGTGCTTCGGCGGGTCGAACGGCTCGTGGGGATCGAACGTGTCGATGTAGAGGAAGAAGTCGTCGCGCTGGTAGTTGCGCTCCAGCCAATCGCACGCGGTGGTCATGGTCTTGGCCACGAACCAGTCGGACTCCTTGCGGCGCTCGGACACGTTGCGGAGGTACTGGGTGACGATGAAGTCAGGGTTGCGCATCTTGGCTGGGTCGCAGGGGAACTCGACTTCTTCGGGTGCGGTCTCGAGCCGGTCGTTTTCCTGGCCGCGGATCCAGTTCCAGCCGGTGAAGCCGCGGGCGTAGTTGAAGCCGTTCTGCGCGATGTGGGGCGTGTCGTGGATCATCATACTGACGCAGTCCTGCGCCTGGAGGATCTGCGGCAGCACGACTTCGTCGGCCCCAAGGGGCTCCCAGCCGGCGTACGTGAAGTTGTTCTTGCCCACGAGCACGTCCCAGCGGTTGGGCACGGTGGGGAAGGAGTTCATGTAGCAGCGGTCGAACACGAACGCGTTCTCGGCAAACCGGTCGAGACAGGGGGTCTTGATCCAGTCGTTGCCGTACGCACCGAGGTAATCGCGACGGAAGGTGTCGCACATGATAAAGACGACGTTCATGCCTTTCTCCTACGTGTCACAGATGGCTTGGGTATGGCGTGCTTGGAGTCGCCTATGGAAATCGCCCATTGAACCGAAAACCTGTGGGCAAGTCAAACGAGAGACATCAGGAGTTTCCCCATGGGATTTGCGAATCCGAACGGCAGACGCCGCAGGCTTGTCGCAGGGCGATTCATCGCCCGTCTCTGCGCCCGAAGCAACGGGCGATAAATCGCCCTACGACAAACCGCCCCGCTCGCCCACCAGGTCATAGTCCGCGGCGCCCGTGATCCGGATGTCGATGAAGTCGCCGGGTTTCAGATCGGCATCGGCGATGTAGATGCAGCCGTCCACGTCCGGCGCGTCGCCGTGCGTGCGGCCGGCCCAGACTCCCTCGTCGTCGCCGGGGCCATCGATGACACAGGGGAGCACGCGGCCCACGAGCGATGCGTTCTGCTCGAACGCGATCTGCTGTTGGAGCGTCATGACCGCGTCGAGGCGCTCCTCCTTCACGTCGTCCGGCACTTGGTCCTCGAAGCTCGCCGCGGGCGTGTCTTCTTCCGGCGAATAGGCGAACGCCCCCAGCCGCTCGAAGCGCATCGCTTCGAGGAATGCAAGCAGCTCTTCGAAGTCCGCGTCCGTCTCCCCAGGGAAGCCGACAATGAAGGTGGTGCGGATGAAGCACTCCGGCAGGCGCTCGCGGAGCGCAGCGATGAGTTGGCGGATCTCGGCCTGTGTCACGCGCCGGCGCATGGCCTCGAGCATACGGTCGCTGATGTGCTGGAGGGGGAGGTCGACGTACGGCACGACCTTGGGCGTGTCCGCAAGCGCGTCGATCAGCTCCGGGTAGTAGCGCGCCGGGTGGGTGTAGAGCAGGCGCACCCACTCGACGCCGTCGATGCCGGCAACGGCCGGGAGCAACTCGTGCAAGCGCTGCCGGCCGTAGAGGTCGAGGCCGTAGCGGGTGGTGTCTTGCGCGATGAAGCACAGCTCGCGCGCACCGTCGGCGACGAGTTGCCTGGCCTCGGCCACGAGCGATTCGAAGGGCGCGCTCGTGAAGGGCCCGCGGATATCGGGGATCGCGCAGTAGGAGCAGCGGTTGTCGCAGCCGTCTGCGACGCGCAGGTAGGCGTAGTGCCGCGCGATCAGGCGCAGGCGGGGCGGCACCTCGCATGCAGACGCGGCAGGCTTGGCCCCAGTGCAGAACGCGACGATCTCGTCCTCCGCGTGCAGGCCGATGACCGCGTCGGCCTCGGGCAGCTCCTGGGCCAACTCGTCGCGGTATCGCTCGGCGAGGCAGCCGGTGACGGCGATGCGTTCGAGGTTTCCCTTCCCCTTCTGCTCCGCGCAGCGGAGAATGACGTCGAGCGACTCCTCTTTGGCGTCTTGGATGAAGCCGCAGGTGTTGATGATGAGCACCTGCGCGTCGTCGTGGTCCTCGCAGATCGTGCACCCGGCCTCTGCGAGCCGAGCGATGAGCCGCTCGGAGTCGACGAGGTTCTTGGCGCAACCCAGGCTGATGATGGAGACGCGGGGCATGGGCAGGGGTCAGCAACCAGTAACCAGTAATCAGTGGGCAGAAGCCAATGGTTGATGGGCAGACGCCCCCTCATTAACCATCAACCCTCAACCATGGCGCTACGCGTCTTGGTCCTCTGGGTCGGGCGCCCCGTAGGTCTCCTCCCACTCTTCCATGGTCATGTTGACCTCGCGTGCTTGGCTGCCTTTGTATTCGCCGACGATGCCGGCGGCTTCCATCATGTCGATGAGCCGGGCCGCGCGGGAGTAGCCGACTTCGAGGCGGCGTTGGAGGAGCGAGAGCGAGCCGCGCTGGCTCTCGACGATGATGCGCACCGCCTCTCCGAAGAGGGGGTCTTGCACGGAGGGGTCTTCGGCGCTGGCGGACTTGAGTTGCACAAGCTCCCTGCTGTACTCGGGCGAGCCCTGCTCGCGCAGCCACTCGCAGATCTCGCGCACCTCGTGCTCGTCCACAAACGCGCCCTGGGCGCGGATGAGCTTGGACGAGCCCGGGGGCAGGAAGAGCATGTCGCCCCGGCCCAGCAGGGCTTCTGCGCCGTTGCGGTCGAGGATGGTGCGCGAGTCCACTTTGGACGCGACCTGGAACGCGATACGCGAGGGCAGGTTGGACTTGATGAGGCCAGTGATGACATCCACCGACGGCCGTTGTGTGGCCATGATGAGGTGGATGCCCACGGCGCGGGACTTTTGCGAGAGGCGAATGATGGACGCCTCGACTTCCTTCGACGCGACCATCATGAGGTCGGCCAGTTCGTCGACAATGATGACAATGTACGGCAGGTGCTTGGGCACTTCGCTGAGGTCCATACCTTCGCCGTCGGGGTCGAGGCGCTGCCGAATGCCCTCTTCGCCAAGCCGGTTGTAGCTGTTGATGTTGCGCACGCCCACGTTGGCCATCATGCTGTAGCGGTCGTCCATCTTGGCCACGGCCCATTCGAGCACAGCCGCGGCCTTTTTCATGTCGGTGACGACCGGGCTGATGAGGTGCGGGATGTCCTTGTAGACCGATAGCTCGACCATCTTGGGGTCGACCAGCAGCAGCTTGACCTTGTCGGGCCGGTGCAGCATGCACAGGCTCATGATGATGGAGTTGATGCACACGGACTTGCCCGAACCGGTGGCGCCGGCGATGAGCAGGTGGGGCATCCCGGTGAGGTCGGCCACGAGCGGCGCGCCAGCCGCGTCCCGGCCCAGTAGCAGCGGCAGGCTGTGCTTCTTGTTGTCCGTGCTGAGCGTGTGGAACAGGTCGCGCATCTTCACCGTGTCGCGGAACGCGTTGGGCAACTCCACGCCCACGGTCGACTTGCCGGGGATGGGCGCGACCACGCGCACGCTGACGGCTTTCATGGCCCGGGCGATGTCGTCGGTGAGGCTGACAATCTTGTTGACCTTGATGCCGGGCGCGAGTTCGATCTCATACTGGGTGATGACTGGGCCCTTCTCGATGGCCACGACCTTGCCGCCGATATTGAACTCGGAGAGCGTGGTTTCGAGCTTGCGCGCGCGGGTGCGCACGTCTTCCTCTTCGCTGCCTAGGCGGACGATCGGCGCCTCGTCGAGCAGCTCCACCGGCGGCGGATCGTACTCGTCCTCGCCGTCCTCGCGCTCGATGAGAGAGAGCTGTTTGGGCTTCTTGGGGGGGCGCTTCTTGCGCTTGGGTTCTTCAGCAGGCGAGGCGGGCTTGGGCTTGGGCTCCGGCGGCGCCTCCCTCACCACGGGCTCCTCGCGGACTTCCTTCTTGGGCCGGTCCGGCTTCTCCTCAGGCGCCGGCGCCTCCACGGCTTTGGCCGGCTCTGGCTCGGGTGCGAGTTCAGGCTCCGTGTACCGCCGGTAGCGTGGCGACTCGGCCGGGGGCTCAAGCGCCTCCTCGGCGTCCCAGTCCGGCGGATTGGTGGCGGCCTCGCGATGGGCGGCCCACCAGTTGGCGATGCCGCCCCGCATGTTGGCCCACGACTGGACCAACCAGCGCACGACCGCGGAGTAGCCGCGCCGCGCCCATGCGCCCAGGGTCTCCACGATGGGCACCAGCCCCGAACCGCCGGCGAGCACGCAGCCGATCACGAAGCTAATGGCGACAAGCAGAATGGAGCCCACCGGGCCGAGATGCCTGAGGCAGACCTGGCTGAGCTTGTACCCGATTCCACCGCCTTGCATCACGTCGTCGGGGCTGTTGTGGGTCAGCGACACGACGAGCGGCATGGCCACGCATACCACGAGCGTGAGCACGAGCGTGCCGGCAAGAATGCTCCACGCCCGAGGCATGGGCTTGCCTCCCACACCCAGCACGCCCCACACCGTGCCCACGAGCACGGGCACAAAGACGGCGATCCCCAGGGCGCGGCGCAGCAAGCTGGCCAACTGTGCGCCCCAGATGCCGCACCAGTTGTGCACGGCCGCCCCGGGCTGGTAGTCTTCCACGTCCGTGCGGCTGTACGACAGCAGGCTGACGAGCGCAAAGAGGGCGATGACCAGAATGACGCCCGAGCGCACCCGCGCGGCCATCTGCCGCTTGGCCAAGCCCGGCTCCGAGTTCTCAGAGGAGTTTGCCAACGGGGTGTGCGGCTCCAGCGCTATGAGGGCTTGTCAGATGGGAGATTGGGAGGAACGGGCGCGCGCCGTCAGACCGTTCGTAGTAGGGCGATTCATCGCCCGTCTCTGCGTTCGGAGCGACGGGCGATGAATCGCCCTACTACAAACCACCTCACCTCGCGCCGCACACATCGACAGCATGCTGCCGCGAAATCTGCGGTAAGCGCCTATTGTCCCAATCCCAGCAGGTCTTGCACCTGCGCGGCGATGGCCTCTGGCTCGGCCATGCGGCCCTTGCCCCCGATCTTGCCCGACGCGAGCCGGCCTTCGACCGGGCCAACGAATACGAAGCCGTGCCGTTCCAGCTTGGCTACGTTCTCCTGCGTCATGGGGCTGGACCACATGAGGTCGTTCATGGCCGGAGCGACGATCTTGGGGCAGCGCGCGGCCATGACGGTGCAGGTGAGCGGATCGTCCGCGAGGCCATTGGCGATCTTGCCGATCACGTTCGCGGTGGCCGGCGCGATCACGAGGGCGTCGGCCCTGTCCGCGAGCGACACGTGCAGGGGGTCGTACGTGTCGGGCGGCGTCCACAGGTCCGTCACCACTCGATTCTTGGAGAGCGTCTCGAACGTGAGCGGAGTGACGAACCGCTGCGCGGCCTGGGTCATGACCACGCTCACGCGGCAGCCGAGCCGGCGCAGGCGCGACACAATCTCGCACGCCTTGTATGCAGCGATGCTGCCAGCGACGCCCAGGACGACCTGGGGCGGGTCTGTGGGGCTATCGGCCACGGGTTAGTCTTTGGCTTCAGCATTGGCTTCGGCTTCGGCTTCCGCGGCGGCTTCCTCAGGCGTGAGGAGGCGGATCTTGCCTTCTATGGCTTCCTGGAGTGCGGCCTCTTGGGGCCGTTCGGGTTGGCCCCCCATGAGTGACGGCGCGCCCAGGCAAATCTCGCGGGCGCGCTTCTCAAGCAGTGTCGTGATGCGGAAGCGCCCGCCGGCCTCGCGGGTCAGCCTTTCAAGGATGTCAGGAGGAATCATAAGCGATGCGTCTCCTTGGGAAAATGAGGGATGAGGGATGATCCCCAGTCGCCCATTTCAGATCGGTCTGGTGAACAGTGTCAGTTCCGTCGAGGAGCCGCCTACGGGCGGGACTCCAGACCCGCGGCTTGGCGGATCTTCTCTTTCAACTCCGCCACGGCCGCGGCGAGGTCGTCGTTCAGGACAGAGAAATCGTAGAGGTGCTTCTGGCGCATCTCCGAGCGCGCGATCTCCAGCCGGCGTTGGATGGCCTCGGCCGAGTCGCGCTGGCGCTTGCCAAGCCGGTCCAGGAGCGTCTGCTCGTCAGGCGGCTCGATGAAGGCCAGGATCGCGTCGGGGTACAGCTTGCGCACTTGACGCGCGCCTTGCACCTCGATCTCCAGCAGCACCCACTGCCCGCGGGCGAGTGCGTCGTTGAGCGGCGCCAGGGGCGTGCCGTAGAGGTGGTTGCCGTACTCGGCATATTCCACGAACCGGCCGGCCGCGATGTCGCGATCGAACTCCTCACGGGACAGGAAGTAGTAGTCCACACCGTCTCGGTCGTTCGGCCCGGGGGGCCGGGTCGTGGCCGAGATAGACACGTGGACGTTCGGATCCTTGGCGAGGGCCTTCGTGAGCGTAGTCTTGCCCGAGCCCGACGGCCCAGACACGACAATCACGCGGCCGCGGCCGCCGGGCGGCGGGCCGAGCCATTCGTCACTCGTGTGCGTCGGGCTCATCGGGCATATCCTCGACCGCATGGCCCGAAAGCTTGGCCACAAGCGTATGGGTGCTAACGTGCGAGAGCACGATGTGGTTGCTGTCAGTGACCACGACCGAACGCGTGCGCCGGCCGCTGGTGGCGTCCACGAGCCGGCCCTCGCGCTCGGCCAGGTCGATCAGCCGTTTGATCGGGTTCGACTCCGACCGTACGACGGCCACGACGCGCTCGGCGACCACACAGTTGTCGAAGCCGATGGTCAGGGTTTCCATGGGCAGCCCTACTCCACGTTCGCGACTTGCTCGCGCATCTTGTCCACTTCGCCCTTGATGTCCACCACCAGGCGCACCATGCCAGTGTCGTTGGCCTTAGAGCCCATGGTGTTGGCCTCGCGGAACATTTCTTGGGCGATGAATTCGATCTTTCGGCCCACCGGCTCGTTGGAGCCCAGACTCTCGCGAAACTGCTCGATGTGGCTCTTGAGCCGGGAGATTTCCTCGGCCACATCGGAGCGCTCAGCAAAGAGCGCGACTTCGCGGTAGAAATCGGGGTTGTCCGCCTCCACGTCGACCGATTTCAGCATGCCAACGATGCGTTCGGTGAGGCGTTTGCGGTAGGCCTCGATGGCCTCTGGCGCTCGCTCCTCGACTTGAGCGAGGAGGGCCGAGAGTTGTTCGCAGCGCTCTTCGAGGTCGCGCTTGAGGTGCTCGCCTTCCGTGCGGCGCATCTCCTTCATGTTCACCAGCGCCTCTTCGAGCAGCACCGCCAGTTGCGCGCGCACTGCGCCTTCGTCACCCACCGCGTCCGTCGCCTTCTGGAGCACGCCGGGCAGGTTGATGAGTTCGAGGATGGGCACGTCTTGGTCGCGGCCCAGCTCGACGTGGATTCGCTTGAGTTCCTCGAGGTACGAGCGCAGCAGGGGCCGGTTGAACTCGTACTCGGTCGCGTCCTCCGCGGTCGCACAATCGAGGCTCACGTAGACGCTGCCCCGCGTGACGTGGCGCTTGACGATGGCCTCTACCTGGCTCTCGAAGAAGGCCACCGCGTCGCTCGACTTGGTGCTGACCTTGAGGCCGCGGTTGTTGACGGAGCGCACTTCGACGCGCAGCACGATGTGCTCGTGCTGGCCCTCGGCTCGGCCATAGCCCGTCATACTGTTGATCATGGGATGCTCATCACGCGTTCGCGGCTGCACGACGAACGCGGGCTACTTGGTGTCGGCCGCATTGCCCGCGGGTTGGACCGGCGCGGCCGGTGCGGCAGGCGCCTTGCCCGTGGGCGAGGGCGTGACCGGCAAGGTCGGGAACGTCGGCTGTGGCCGCTGGACGACGACCGCGGATCCCATGCGCACGAGCAGCAGCGTGGCGAGCATGAACATTCCGAGCAGGTAGTACGTCGCGTAGCGCAGTGCCGCGCTGGATCGGGCGCCGAGGAAGGACTGGTCGCTCATTCCGCCGAGAGCGGACAGGCCGCCGCCTTTGCCCGACTGGAGCAAAATGGCGGTGACGACGAGCACGCACACGGTGATCTGGATCGCGGAGAGCGCGCCCTTCCACTGCATGTTGTACATGAGGAAGAGCACTGCAATAGCGCCGCCGATGGCGACGGCCCATTTCATTTGCCGAGCAGCTTTGGGTTCCATTACACCGCCTCGATAATGCCCATGAAGGAATCGACCTTGAGCGCGGCGCCGCCGACAAGCGCGCCGTCAATGTCGGGCTGCGACAGCAGTTCGGCCGCGTTTTCGGGCTTCACGCTGCCGCCATATTGGATGCGCGTCGCGTCCGCCACGTTGGAGCCGAGCAGCTCGCCCAGCCGGCCACGAATGAACGCGTGCACGGCCTGCGCCTGGTCGGGGGTGGCCACTTCGCCGGTGCCGATGGCCCACACCGGCTCGTACGCGAGGATCACGTCGGCCATCTGTTCCGGCGCCACACCGTCGAGGCCCTGGGTTGTTTGCCGGTCCACGACGGTCTCGGTCTGGTTGGCCTGGCGCTCTTCGAGGAGTTCGCCGATGCAGAGGATGACCTTGAGGCCGAGGGCCAAGGCCTTCTTGACCTTCGTGTTGATGAGTGCGTCGGCCTCGCCCATGACGTGGCGGCGCTCGGAGTGGCCGAGAATCACGTGGGTCGCGCCCACGTCGAGGATCATCTGCCCAGCGATCTCGCCGGTGAACGCTCCGGGGTTCTCGAAGTACATGTTCTGCGCTCCCACCTGGACAGGGCTTCCCAGGCAGGCCTTCACCACGTCGGCCAGATACACGAAGGGGGGGCACACGCCGACTTCGACCGAGCAGTGGTGGTCAATCGAGCGGGCGAGGCCGCTCGCGAGGTCAAGCGCCTGCAGGGGGTTCAGGTTCATCTTCCAGTTGCCAAAGATGACTGTGCGTCGGCTCAACGGTAGTGCTCCTGAAGTGTTCAGTGGTTGCTCATTCTTCTGGCGGGCTCTGTGGGAAGGAGCCCAGAATCTTCAGTTCTTTGCAGAGCTTGCGGGCTTCCTCGATGGCTTGCATGACGGCCTCGTCTTGGCAGTGGCCTTCCAAGTCCAGGAAGAAGAGGTAGTCCCACGGGCGCCGGCGGGAGGGGAACGACTCGATCTTGGTCAGGCTGATGCCGTGCTCTTTGAACGGCAGGAGGACGCCGTAGAGAGCGCCGACCTCGTCCTTGATCCAGCACATGAGCGAGGTCTTGTCCTTGCCCGTGGGCTTGCCCACTTGCTTCTTGGCAATCACCAGGAAGCGGGTCATGTTGTGGGCCCAGTCTTCGATGGCGGTCGCAAGGATCTTGAGCCCATGGAGCTTGGCCGTGCCTTCATGTGCGATGGCCGCGCAGTCCTCAGGCGAATCCGCGGCGCGGCGCGCGGCCTCCGCGGTGCTGCTCACCTCGACTTGCTCGGCGTGGGCGAGGTTGTCCGAGAGCCAGCGTTTGCACTGGCCAAAGACTTGGATTTTCGAGAAGACTTGGCGCACGTCCGCGATGTCACATGCGCCGATAAGGTGGTGATGCACCGGGAGCGTGATCTCCGCACAGACCTTCAGCGCCGAGTCCATGAACATCTCGAGCGTGTCGGCAATGCCGCCCTCGGTCGAGTTCTCGATGGGCACGACGCCGTAGTCCGCGTCGCCGCGGGCCACGTCATGGAAGATGGCGTCCACCCCGCGCACGGGCAGGTAGCTCACCGACTCGCCAAACTTGGCCTTGGCCGCGAGGTGGCTAAACGTGCCTTCGGGCCCGAGGAAACAGACCGTGGTAGGCCTCTCCAGCGCGATCGATGCGGACATCAACTCGCGGTAGATCGCGAAGAGGCACTTGTCTGGCAGGGGGCCTTCGTTGGCCTTGGAGATCTTCTCCATCACGGCCCGCTCGCGGCTCGGATCGTAGATCGGCCGGCCTTGCTGGCGCTTCCACTCGCCAATCTGGAGCACCACCTTGGCGCGCTCGTTGAGCAACTCGACAATGCGCCGGTCGCAGTCGTCGATCTTCTGGCGCAGTTCGTCCAGGTCCATCGTGTGTCGCTACTCCGCTTGCCGTGCGAGGAGGTACGTACGAGCGCGCCCCGTCTGTGGCCGCTGCACCGTGAGGAGTCGCACAGTATAGCAGGGGCCATTCGCGATGTCAACTGAACGGCGTTTTTCAAGGCCATGCGTGGGCTTATGGCCGCGAATGGCCCCAGCCGACGCCGGGGACGCTATGCGGAAGCCCCGCACGTGTGGGAATCGCGTCGTGTCCCCAGACGCGGGACCTACGTCACCTTCCGAAACTGCCCGTCGCCTTCGTTCACCAGCTTGTGGAACCCCTTCTCCTTAAGGTTTTTCTCGCTCAACACGCTCCGGGTCTTGGGCAAGGCCGTGTTGATGCCAACCGTGGTGATGCACTTCACGACCGGGCCGCCACACTTGGGGCACTGGGCCAGCTTGGGGTCATTGATGCTCTGGCGCACGTCGAAGGGGTGCTGGCAGTGCGTGCAGCCCTCCGACTCGTCCGTTTTCTTGTATTCGTAGATGGGCATGAGTTCGCCTCCTGTTGTTCTCTTCATTATAATGCCGGCCATGCACATACACAAGCGATGCGCCCGGAGAGATTCTTCGCTGCGCTCAGAATGACCACTCGTGCCGCCAAGGCAGCATAACTACGGATCGGACAACGAACGAAAGGCGATCACGATGAAACATGGCGCAACGATGTTCGTGGCAGCGGCGATGCCGGCACTCGCCTTGGTTCTTGCCGCCGGCCGGGCGGAGTCGACGGATGTGGGCACGTTCCGCCTCGAGCCGGCGGCCACGCTCTACGTCGTGTCCGATGGAAAGCCGTGCCGGGTGAGGGTGACGTTCTCGCCCGGCCCGCGGCCGGGCGACGATTGGCTGCTGACCCGGTCGTTTGACGCGAACGAGAAGCTCGTGTTCTGGAAGAACCAACGCGTCAAGCTGGCGGACTTCCCCGTCGTCCACGAATTCACGCTGCCGGGCCAAGCTGGCGTGCATCAGATCCGCCTGCTGGCCGGGGAATACAAGACGAAGGCCAAGGTTGAGTTCGATCGGCCGTTGCCGGCAGGCGTGTGTGGCCAGCGCGGCACGCTGTACGCATGGGACTCCAGCGTCGAGCAAGCCTGGGCCTACGTGCCGCCGAAGGCGTCGGTCATGGAACTGAGCGGCGGGCCGTGCCGCGTCACCGACGAGAGCGGCGCGGTGCTCGCCGACTTGCCGAAGCCGAAGTCGAGGGCGGAGGTGGCAATCCGCCAGCGCCGCGTCGTGCTGAAAGTGCAGTTCCCCAAGCCCGGCCAGTGGTCGCTCCAGATGCGCGGCTTCCCGTTCATCCTTTGCCCATCGCCGGAAGTCGCACGCACGATCAAGGCGTCCATCGAGGAACTGCCCGACGGCACGGTGGTGCACCACAAGTTCCAGGTCGAGATCGCGAAGGTGCTGCCCAAGCTGCTCGCGCCCGAAAACGCCGGCCGCGCCCGGTCTCTCGTGTTCGGCCTGAGGCGCCTCCAGCGCGAGTGGCTCAAGGCCCCCATCCGCAACTCGAATCTCCTGGGCTCGTACGGGTTCATGGAGCACGTGAACTGGTCGCTGCGCATGCAAGATATGAATCCTCGCAGCTCCACGAGCGGCGCGATCACCGCGGAGAAAGGCCGGCGCTGGGACAACTACGGCGCCGGCGGATCGCTCACCGGCGGCAGCCTCGCGGCCGGCCTCGCGCAGGCCGCGACGCTCGACGCGGCGTTCAACCCCTGGTTTGCGAAGCGGGAGCTGGTCTACCGCGCGGCCGCGTGCGCGATGCGCGACCTCATGCTGTTGGCCGAGGACGAGACGTTCCAGAGCGGCCACTCGGGCGACATGAACCCCTACCCCACGGGCTGCCTCCTCTTTCCGCTCGCACAGTCGCACACCGGCGCGTTCGATCTAGCCGCGCCGCTGTTGCCGGCACAAGTGCGGCGGCTTTGGGCCGAGGGCCTCCAGCGCGCGGTGGATCGATGTTTTCCCATCCAACTTGTCACCTGCCGCAACCAGTCGGCGCACGGGCTCATCATCCTCTGGCAGTACTACCAAGGCACGCAGGACGAGCGCTATCGGGACGCGGCCTATCAGTTCAGCGAACGCTTTCTGGAACAGATGAGCAAGCCCGGCTACGACATGGAGTGCATCGGCCCCGACGCGACGTACCAGGGCATGACCCATTGGTACAAAGGCCTGTTCCTGCGGCTCACCCGCGACCCCATCATCATGGAGTCCCTGCGCAAGACGTATCGCTTCTTCAACCACACGGTCGCGCCGGAGCCCGACGGCCGCATGCTGGGCGCGAGCAACTTCTCGCACCGCACCGCGGGCTCGTTCGCAGCCGAGCAATATGGCGGGGCCAAGGGCATCTGCGACGGCTTGCTGCCGGAGGTGGGTATCTGGGCCAAGCCGCGCACGCCCGAAGCGAGAGCCAAGGCTGAGGAGATGATCCGCAAGCGCCTCGCCGATCCGTTCACGAACAAGGACTACGCCACGCCTGGCGGACGCGCCCGCGGGCGCAAGGCGTCGCAGATCACCACCCCCCGCTACCTCTATTACGCCGCAAAACCGCTCCGGGGCGTCTGGCCCGCGCAGGAAGCCGCGCCGTTCATCCGCAACTTCGGCAACGAGATGGTCGCGGTCAAGCGGCCGGCGTCCTACTGCGTCGTGTACGTGGGCAAGCCGGCCAGCGCCTTCTACATCCGCGGCAAGGAGAAGTTCCGCAAGCCGCTGCCGGGCGACATTGAGAACAAGGGCGGCGACAAGGCGGCCAAGCCGGTCACGCCTTACCTGGGCGGCGGCCTGTCGCTGTTTTGGACTCCCGCCTACGGCAACGCGCTGCTCGCCATGAACTGGAGCCCCGTCACCCACCACGGCCTCATCCTGCGCCGCGCGGACACGACGCGCTGGTGGGAGGACTACCTCAAGACGGAGTTCGCGCTCGACGCAGACGCCGGTGTGCTCACGGTGGCCGGCCAAGTCGAAAAGAGCCCGCTGGCATACGAACGGCGCTACACGTTTGGCGACGACGCGCTCACCGTGGAGCTGACGCTGGCCGCGACGGATGGCTTCGCGTGCGCGAGCCTCGTCGAGAACGTGCCGCTCGTGTTTGGCTCGGTGAAAGCGCGAGGCGTGACGCTCGTCGCGCCAGAGCGCGGGCGGGCGTTCCGCGTGCAGGACTCGGCCGGCGCGGGCGTCGAGTGGGTGTTCGACACGGAACAATCGTTTGTGAAGTACGAGACGGGCCTGCGCGGGCAGAAGTGGACCGACCACGTGTGTGGCAGGGTCGAGGTGGCGTTGCCGCGCAAATTCGAGAAGGGTCAGCGCGTGGTGCTGCGGTACCAGATGCGCCCGGTGGGAGTGGCGCGTCAGATTCGCGCTCGGCCTTGAATGGCCAGAGGGCAGATGCTACAATCTTGGCCGTATATGACCATCCTACGTTGGGCATGCCGAGCCCCGCGCGCATATGATGGTCGGACTCCGAATTCTCAGTCGGCACAGAGGATGTATCCCACCTATGAGCGAAGACGCAGATTGCAAGACGAAGGTTATCGAGGAATTTCGGCTGCACGAGAGCGATTCGGGCTCTGCTGAGGTCCAGATCGCTTTGCTCACCCGCCGAATCCAGCAGTTGACCGAGCACCTGAAGGTGCACAAAAAAGACCACGCGTCGCGCCGCGGCCTACTCAAGATGGTCGGCCGGCGTTCGTCGCTGCTCAAGTATCTCAACCGCAAAGACCCCAAGCGCTACCAGACGATCATCGCGAAGCTGGGTCTGCGCAAGTAGAGGCGGGCGCGTTGGACACGGGGAGGCCAGGCTATTGCTCGTCTTCGTTCGAGGCCGCCAATGGCTCCTCGATCAGCCCGGGAAGCGTGCGCCTCATCAGCCGTACCGTGTCCGCACTCCCTCACATTAACTGTTGACCGTCAATCACTCTGACATTGCCAGCCGCGGCAGCCGCCGCGGCGGATGGGAGGCTACGCAACTGTGAGTATTCATGACCTCGGGCCGAAAGTCGTCGGAACCATTGGCGGGAAGGAACTCACGATCTCCACGGGGTTCATGGCCAAGCAGGCCAGTGGCGCCGCGGTCGTGCAATGCGGCGACACCGTCGTGCTCGTCACGGCCGTGGGCGCGCCAGCATTCAGGGAGGCCGACTTCTTCCCGCTCACCGTCGACTACCGCGAGAAGACATACGCCGCAGGCAAGATCCCCGGCGGCTATTTCAAGCGAGAGGGCCGGCCCTCGACCAAAGAAATCCTGACCATGCGCCTGATCGACCGGCCCGTGCGGCCGCTCTTCCCCAAGGGCTACCGCGACGAAGTGCAGATCATGTGCGCGGTCCTGTCGGCCGACAACATCATCGATCCCGACTCGCTCGCAATGGTCGGCGCGTCCGCGGCGCTGAGCCTATCGGGCCTTCCCTTCGCGGGGCCCACCGGCTCCGTGCGCGTGTGCCGCGTCAAAGGGGAACTCGTCGTCAACCCCACGAAGGATGAGATCGAAGAGGCCGACCTCGAATTGGTCGTCGCCGGGACGAAAAACGCCATTATGATGGTCGAGGGCGAGGCCAAAGAGGTGCCGGAAGAAGACCTGGTCAAGGCCATCCTCTGCGCCCATGAAAGCATCAAGCAGATCGTCGACCTCCAGTTCGAATTGCTCCAGCAATGCGGCAAGGAGGCCTACGTCCCTGAAAAGGACAAGCCCGTCGACCCGGTGTGCGAGATGCTCAAGCCCATCGCGATGGACGAGTTGAAGAAGCGGCTCATGACCGAGGGCAAAATGGCCCGCTCGGCCGCGGTGAAGGAATACCGCAACGAACTGATCGAAGCCTACGCGAGCGAAGAGGACGACGGCAAGCCCACCCCCGCGGAGATCAAAAGCGCGTTCGAATCGCTGCAGCGCGAGGCCTTGCGCCGAATGGTCATCGACGACAACATCCGTTGCGATGGCCGCAAGCTCACCGACGTGCGCCCCATCACCATCGAACTCGGCACCCTCCCCCGCGCACACGGCTCGGCGCTCTTCACCCGCGGCGAAACGCAGGCCCTGGTCGTGGCCACGCTCGGCACCAAGACCGACGAGCAGAAGATCGACACCCTCGACGAGGTCGTGTCGAAGCGCTTCATGCTCCACTACAACTTCCCGCCCTTCTGCGTGGGCGAGGCCAAGCCCATCCGCAGCGTGGGCCGCCGCGAGATCGGCCACGGCAACCTCGCCGAGCGCTCCATCGAGCAAGTGCTGCCCACGCCCGAAGAGTTCTCCTACACGATTCGGATCGTGTCCGACGTGCTGGAGTCCAACGGCTCCTCGTCCATGGCCTCCGTGTGCGGCGCGTCGCTGTGCCTCATGGACGCCGGCGTGCCCACGCACGGCCAAGTGGCCGGCATCGCATTGGGCTTGGTGAAGGAAGGCGACGAGGTGCGCATCCTTTCCGACATCCTCGGCTCCGATGACCACTGCGGCGACATGGACTTCAAGGTCGCCGGCACCGCCAAGGGCGTGACCGGCCTCCAGATGGACATCAAGATTGACGGCATCAACGAGACGATCCTCACCGACGCGCTCGCACAGGCGCGCGAAGGCCGCCTGCATATCCTCAGTGTCATGAACGAGGCCATCGCAGAGCCCCGGCCCCAAGTCAGCCCGTACGCGCCCAAGATCCTCCGCATCCAGATCGACCCCGACAAGATCGGCTCGATCATTGGCCCCGGCGGCAAGATCATCCGCAAGATGCAAGACGAGACCGGCGCACGAATCGAGGTCCAAGACGACGGCACCGTGCTCATCTCCTCGGAGGACGCGGAGAACGCCGAGGCCGCGAAGAAGCGTATCGAAAGCCTGACCGAGGAGATCCAAGTCGGACGCATCTACGAGGGCACGGTCGTGTCCATCAAAGACTTCGGCGCGTTCGTGCAGATCCTGCCCGGCCAGGACGGCCTGCTGCACATCTCAGAGATGTCCGACGACTTCGTGGACAGCGTCGAGGATGTGGTGTCCATCGGCGACGAGGTGAAAGTGAAGGTCCTTGAAATCGACGGCCAGGGCCGCGTGCGCTTGAGCCGAAAGGGGCTGTCCGGCAACGGCGAGGGCGGCAAGATGCAAGAGGAGAGTGGCGCGCGCGTGGCCGAGGAGATCCAAGTCGGACGCATCTACGAGGGCACGGTCGTGTCCATCAAGGACTTCGGCGCGTTTGTGCAGATTCTGCCGGGCCAGGACGGCCTGCTGCATATTTCGGAGATGTCCGACGACTTTGTGGACCGCGTCGAGGATGTGGTCTCTATCGGCGACGACGTGAAGGTCAAGGTTCTTGAAGTCGACGGGAAGGGCCGCGTGCGCCTGAGCCGCAAGGGGTTGTCGGGCGGCGAGGAGAACTAGCCCGCATTTCTCACCAGCCCGGGATAGAACTGTCGGAAAAGTCGCCGCCTGAAAACCTTCCGGCCCAAGCGGACGCGTGGGTCGAGCAACACCTGCACGCGTCGAATGGGAGGGGCTGGCCCTTCGGGCGAGCCCACTCGGGCGCCGCTGCTGCGTTGCACGGCACTCGACGCGCCCCGAGCACGCCTTCGCGACCGTGCGCCTTGCAGCGGCACCCGCCTGAACTCGTGAGAAATGCGGGCGAGGGCGCGGCGCCCACTGTGGCTCCTCTTCATGCCCTCCGTATCCCTCGTGGCGGCTGCGCCACGGATTGAAGACCGCGCAGTTGAGCGATGCCATGGTCCATGCTCTTATCGGCGCCGCGGTTGCACTCGCGGTGGCCATCCCGGCGGCCGTGTTCATGTCGCGTCGGGTGTTGGCGAGGACGCTGCAACTGGAGAAACGTGCGCGCAACGCCGAACGCCTCGCGCACGTGGGCCAACTCGCCGGCGGGCTCGCGCATGAGATCAAGAACCCCCTCAGCACCGTCAATATCAACCTCCAGCTCCTCGAAGAGGACTGGGCCAACGATGGCACGCCTGAGGGCCGGCGTCTGCGGTCGAAGATCGAGGTGCTGCGCCGGGAGGTGCACCGGCTAGAGGAGATCCTCAGCGACTTCCTGCGTTTCGCCAAGGAGCCGGAACTCCAACTCACCACCTGCGACGTCAATGAATTAGTCGGCGAGGTGCTCGACTTCGTCGGCCCGGAAGCCCAGGCTCAAGGCATCCAGATACGCCGAGGCTTCTCGCCAAACCTCCCGCCGTGCGCGCTCGACGTGGACCTGATGAAGCAGGCGCTGCTCAACCTCATTATCAACGCACAACAGGCCATGCCCGGTGGCGGCGAGTTGATGGTGAGAACATCGTCCGGCCCCGACGGAGTGCAGATCAGCGTGACCGACACCGGCGTCGGCATCCCGGCTGA
The DNA here is from genome assembly GCA_024278415.1 of Planctomycetota bacterium. The sequence goes on from JAJRTI010000148.1 coordinate 20,891, forward strand.
GGAGCAAGAGCGGATTTTCCAGGTCTACTACTCGACCAAGAAAAACGGCACGGGCTTGGGCCTGCCCACGGCCCGGCGTATCATCGAAGACCACCGCGGCGAGTTGCGCGTCGAGAGTGAAGTCGGCAAGGGCACCCACTTTCAGATTCTGCTGCCGCAGCCCGACGCGCCAGCACTCGCTTCGGAGCATGAGAAGACCGGATAATACCTGATGCTTCCACAGGACTCTGCCCATCAACCATCGACCCTGAACCATCTCCCCCATGCCTAATCCCGCCAACATTCTGATCGTCGACGACGAGGAAGCCCACGCGGAGGCCACGGCCGAAGCGCTAAGCCGCTCCGGCCACGCGTGCGCGGTCGTCACGTCCGGCGAGGAAGCGCTCCAGCGGCTGGAGAGTGGCGAGTACCACGTGGTCGTGACCGACCTGGTGATGCAGGGCATCGACGGGCTTGGCGTGTTGGACGCCGCGCGCAAGCAGAACCCGAAGCCCGAGGTCATCCTCATGACCGCGCACGCGACCGTCCAGACCTGCAAGGAGGCGCTCCAGAAGGGCGCGGCCGACTACATCGAGAAGCCCTTCGACATCGGCGAACTGCGCGCGGTCGTGGAGAAGGCCGCGGAAAAGGCCCAACTCGCGCGGCGGAACGTGGAGCTGGAGAAGCAGATCGACGAGCGGTTCGGCTTCTCCGGCATCATCGGCAACAGCCCGCAGATTCGGCATATCTTCGAGCAACTCAAGCTTGTCGCGCCCACCACCGCCAACGTGCTCATCACCGGCGAGTCCGGCACGGGCAAGGAACTCGTGGCCAAGGCGATCCACAACAACAGCCCGCGCCGGCACTACAACTTCGCGCCGGTCAATTGTGCGGCGATCTCCGAGAGCCTCATCGAGAGCGAACTCTTCGGCCACGAGAAGGGCTCCTTCACCGGCGCATCGAACGCGCGCAAAGGCCGCTTCGAGTACGCGCACAAGGGCACGCTCTTCCTCGACGAGGTCAGCAGCATGCCCCTGCCCGCGCAGGCCAAACTGCTGCGCGCGATCGAAGAGCGCGAAGTCGTGCGCGTGGGCAGCAACGAGCCGGTCAAGGTCGACGTGCGCATCATCGCCGCAACCAATCGCGACTTGCAGGAAATGGTCGACGAAGGCAGCTTCCGAACCGACCTGTATTTCCGCCTCAAAGTCGTGACCATCGACTTGCCGCCGCTGCGGGAGCGCAAGGAGGACATCCCCCTGCTCGCCGACCATTTCGTGCGAGAGTTCGCCAAGGTCCACGACAAGAACATCAAGGACATCTCCCCCGCCGTGCTCGACGTGCTCATGAAGCAAGACTGGCCGGGCAACGTGCGCGAACTGCGCAACTGGGCCGAGAACATGGTCGTGCTGAGCCGGGACGACGTGCTCGACGTGGACGACCTGCCCGATCACATCCCCACCTTGCCCGCGACCGTGCAATCCATGCTCCCCGCCATCCCCGGCCCCGGCATCACCCTCGAAGAAGCCGAACGCGCGCTCATCAAAGCCACGCTCGAAATGGTCGACGGCAACCGCGAGGAAGCCGCCAAACGCCTGGGCATCGGCGAACGCACGCTCTACCGCAAGATTGACCGATATGGGCTGAAGTAGCTCCAGCCTCCGTGTTCGACGCGTCTTGTTGTGAGGAAACGCCATGAAGTATTTCCCCTTCTGCGCGGCTGCGATGCTCGCCGCGGCCGCGGCGCTCGGCGCGGACAACGACGCGGTGCTGGTCCTTCAGCGCAAACCCATGAACCCCGGCGGGCCTGACTACAAGGGCGCAACCGTTGAGTTTCTCGATCTCTCCATCGCCGACCAACTCGTGCACATCGGCGCCGGCGACCGTATCCCCCTGCGACTGCGCATCCGTTACAACGTCCTCAAGACCGCGCAGGTGATCCTGAATTCCCGGATGGGCACGGAATACTGGCGCCTTTACAACTACGCCAATGAGACCTGCGCCAACCTTCACACCCTGGAGAACATCGACCTTTCCAAACCCGGCGAAGCTGCGACGGAAGTCACAACAGCTTCGGTCGACCTCGGGCACGGCGACAAGCTTGCCAAAGGTCTGTGCGGCATCCGCGGGCGCTACTACTTCCTCATCGATCAGCCCAACGGCAAGTGGCTCGGTGTGGAATCGCCGCCGGCGTTTTTTGAGCGGCAAGAGTTGGCGGCCAAGCTCATGCTCACGCTCGCCAACTTGAAGCAGTTCAAGATTGACTGCACAGAGGTGGAGTCCGATTGGCGGCCTGGTGGACCCATCCGCGTTCGCTTCATGGTGGCCGACGCGGATGGCGAACAATTCCCGGTTCTGCCTGCGTCCGCGACCATTTCGGGCGGCGACTGGCGCGCGGCGCTCGCGCCCCAGACCGACCTACTGCATCAGCCCTTGGGCTGGATGATCGCCACGCTGCCGAAGGCCGCGGTCCCCGCGCAAGTGCAGGTGCGGGCAAAGGTGAGCGCCATGACGCCCAACGGGCCGGTCGTGCGCACGGTCGAGGCCGCGTTCTCAAAAGGACAAGGCATGAAGCCGGCCGCGGCCATCGTGCCTCGGCTCAAAGCCTCGGACCTGCCGCGGGACGCACAAGGCGTCGCCCTCGAAACGCGGGCCCTGTGGGTCGCAATGAGCGACCTGTACACCAAGGCCGACGTGGAAAACGTGGTCGAACGCGCCGCGCAGGCCCGGCTCAACGTGCTGGTGCCCGATGTGTTCGTGCGCTCATCGTTGACGGTGAAGAGCCCCCTGTGGCCCATGTCCGACAGGGTGGAGAAGGGGCTGGACCCGCTCGCCTACATGATTGAACTCGCGCACAAGCGGCACATCGAGGTGCATCCGTGGTTCTGTGTGACCTATCGCGACAAGGCCTTCCGCGCCAAGCTCGGCGGCGTGGACGTGGTGCAGAAAAACGGCAAAATCCACGCGACCGCGGCCGACGTGCATCGGCCTAAGTATCGCGACTTCATCGTGAACCTCATGGTGGGCGTCGCGCGGGACTACAACGTGGACGGCATTCACCTCGACTACATTCGCACGATGGCCGCATGCTATTGCCCGGCCTGCCAGCGCGAGTTCGCCGCGAAGTTTGGCCACCCGCTCAAGGACGCGACCCAGGAGGAATGGACCGTTTGGCAGCGCGAAGCAATCGGCGACATCGTGCGCCGCACCGCGGAAGGCGTGCGCAAGGTGCGGCCCAACGCAAAACTTTCGGCCGCGGTCTTCGCCAACATGAAGAGCGGCGCGGCCCAAGGCCAAGACCCCGCCGGGTGGGCGCGGCAGGGCTGGTTGGACATCGTTATTCCCATGGACTACAAGATGCAAACGCTCATGGTGAAGAACACCGAGCTGAAGTTCCTCGACGCGCTCGACGACGACTCCAAACTCGTGACCGGCCTATCGCTTTATCAGCGCAGCGGGGGCAAGGTGTCCACGCGGCCCACCGCGCTCACGAAGGAGCAAATCACGCTTGTGCGTCTTATGCGCATTCATGGCTATTGCCTCTTCGTCTCCGGCTACCTCAACGACGACATGGTGACGATGCTGCGGAATGAGATGAACAAGGAACGGGCGAAGCCGTACTTCCGCGCGCCGGCTGAGACGCGGTTACGGGCGCGGTGCATCGGCATTCTGAAAGACGCGCTCAGCGGCGACGAGTTCTGGCCGTCCATGCACGCGGCGGAGGCGCTCACGCAGGCCGGGCTCGGCCAGGTCGTGCTGGACGCGCTCAAGGATCGCCTACAAGCTGAAAAGGACGACCGCCAACGCTGCGGGCTCGCCCGCGAGCAGGTGCGCGCCGGCCGGCGCGATCTGGCGTCCGTCATGCTGTCGATCCTGGCCGACAAAAAGAGCCCCGGCCGCGTGCATGCCGCGGAGAGTCTCTACAAAGTCGGCGAGATCGGCGACGGCATGCTGCTGCGCGCGGCGCTCGACGAAGGCAACCCCGCGCTGGAGATGATGGCCGCAGCCGCGCTGGCCAAACGGGGCGACAAAGCCGTCTTGGCGCGCGTGCGGCGCGGCCTCAACACCGGCGACGCCAACGAAAAACGTATCGCGGCTTGGGTGCTGGGCCGGCTGGGCGACCGGCGCGATTGGCCGGGCCTGCAAAAGATCGCCAATGCCAAGACCACGCCTCTGATCCAAAGCTTCGCGGTCAACGCTCTCGCGCAACTCCGCGCGCCCGGCGCGCTGGACGCGGTTGCGAAAAACCTCAAGAGCCCAGACGCGCAAGTGCGCACGTACGCCGCTCAAACCGTCGGCGATTGCCGCGCGGCGTCGCTGCTGAAACCGCTCATCGCGTTGCTCGACGACCCCAACCTCGACACCCGCATCCGCGCGGCCCAGGCCATCCTGCGCCTCACGGACACGCGGAAGTGAGTTCGGTCTGTTAGTCCCCCCCCTCTTGCGCATTCCCTCCTCATGGCAAAATCGACTAAGACGAAGTCCTTCGGCACGAGCAAGCGCGAGAGCCACGACGCGTCCGCATACTACGGCCGGCGCATGATCGACGTGGACATCTCCAAGGACGATACGGTCAACGAGCCTGACCCATCCGTGGTCGACAAAGTGTATGGCCACTCGTCGGAGGACATGAGCGAATTGCCCGACAGCTCGGTTGCGCTCATGGTCACGTCGCCGCCCTACAACGTGGGCAAGGACTACGACGACGACCTGAGCCTCGACGAATATTTGGATCTGCTGCGCCGCGTCTTCACCGAGACCTACCGCGTACTCCAGCCCGGCGGCCGCGCGTGTGTGAACGTGGCCAACCTCGGGCGCAAGCCCTACATCCCCCTCGCGTCGCTCGTGAACCAACTCATGATCGACATCGGTTACTTCATGCGTGGGGAGATCATCTGGGTCAAGGCCAAGGGAGCGTCCGGCTCCTGCGCGTGGGGGTCGTGGAAGTCTGCGTCCAACCCGACGCTGCGCGACCTGCACGAGTACGTGCTGGTGTTCTCGAAGGGCCGTTTCGACCGCGTGGTCAAGGGCGAGAACTCGATTACGAAAGCCGCGTTCATGCGCGACACACTGTCGGTGTGGTATATCAAGCCCGA
>JAJRTI010000149.1 GCA_024278415.1 Planctomycetota bacterium
AGTTCATGACGTCCTACCCGCTCCTCAAGGCGTACGACGCGGATGGCAAACAGGTGCTACCGGTAGGCAAGACGAAGCACGGCGGGCTCAACATCCGTGTTCCGGTTTCGGTCCAGTGTGTCGACCTGTTTGGCGGCGAAAAAACTCGGCAGGTCGTATCGTGCACCAAGGGTGGTCTACGCGTCTTCTGGCACGATCCCCGAGGGAAAGAGGCGACTGGCCGGGCGCCGGCCGCGTGTGTCGCGATGGCGACTTTTCAAGCCGGTCCCAACACTGCAACGATCCTTTACGGAGCGGACGCGCTCTGCGGCGTGTTTGCGGTGAAGCCGCGGCCCAAGCCCCAGGACCGCAACATACGCCTGGACCGCACGTGGTACCGAAGCCTGGGCGAGAAGATCTCCGCACTCGCGGCCGCGGACGTGGACGGCGACGGCCGGCCCGAGGTCTACGTCGGCGGGAAGCGCGGGGGCGTGTACGTGCTCGACGGGGAGGACGGGCGCACTGTCTCGGTGGCGAAACTCGGCGACGACGCGATCAAGGGGTTCGTGCTGGACCGCGGCGCGGGCAAGATGCTCGCGTACAGCGTGGGCGGCCGCGTCGCGGTGGCTCAGTAGCCGCACCCTGGCAGCCGCATGCGGGTGTTCGGCATGAATCCGCCCACCATGCGGCGGTTCTTCGGCCCCCGCGGCGGACACCGACGCCATCAACCATCTCCGCCTCACGGTGCGAGCTTCATGGTGACGTAGATGGGCTCGCGGTCGACTTCAAGCGGGAGGTTGCCGGCGCGGCGTGTGGAGGTGAGGAGGTTGCCCATGAAGTCCATGGCTTCAGTGGGCCCAGCGACCTGGAGCTTGACGTGGATGGGGTGCTCGCCGACTGGCGCGGCCCAGAGCACGATGAGGTGCGCGGCTCCCGCGTCGAACGCAAATGCGTACACGCCGGGGATGGGCATCTGCCGAATGTAGCGCACCTGGTGGAGTTGCTTCATGGCCAAGGCGAGCGCCGGCTCCACAAACATGCGCGCCCGGGCCACTTCCTGAGCAGAGGGATGCAGGCTGCTCCAGAGCCCCGCGTCGAACGCGTCCGAGCCGAGGAACGCGCGATCCACTCCCGCCGCGCGGCGGGTGACGACCCCGCGCACGACGCGCGCCGCGCGCTCCAAGGGCGTTTCGCGGGTGCGTAGCTTCGCGGCGTACGCGGGCGCGGATCCACTCGCGCAGATGGGCGCGGGCCGGCCGCGCGCGGCCATGGCTTGGCGCATTTGCTCCACGTAGCGGAACTCGGACCATTCGTCGACCGAAACGTTCCGATACCCGACCGCGTCGAAGAACTCGCGGCCGCCGAGGTCGATCAACTCGCCGAGCCATTCGCCCGGGTCGCGGGCCGCGGTCGAGCACGTCGCCACGATGGCCGCGGCCTGGTCCGCCTCCTTGACCGCCCCATACACGGCGCTGAGCGCGGCCACGTATTCGTGCGCGCTCGCCGACTCCGGCGCAGACAGCTCCCAGGCCGCTACACGGCCGCGGCAGCGCGCCACGAGCTTGCTGACCTCGGCCGGCACGGCGGGCCACGGGAGCGCACCCATGAGCGCCACGCCTTGAGAGTGCCAGCGCGCCACAAGTGCGTCCACGCGCTTGGCGGCGTCGGACCCCGCGGCGCCGGCCGCGGTCGGAGCGGCGAACTGCACGCCGAAGTAGCCCGGGCCGCGGGGCGCGAGCGTGGCCCCCTGCGGCCGGACCGTGAACAGCACAGTGGCCTCGGCCAGCTCGTCGCGCCTGGACGCTCCCTGCACGCGCACGCGGAACGCGCCGGTCTTGCCGCCGAGCTTCAGCGCCAGCGGCTTCTTCACCTCCCCTGGCACGGCGTCGAACTCCAGCACGCGTCTGTCCACCTGCTTGCCCCAAGCATCCTCCACGGTGACCGCCATTTGGCGGTGGACGATGCGGAGGGTGCTGTTGTGGCACGACGCGGTCACGGTCACCGCCTCGCCTGGATTGTAGAAACCATCGGCGCGGTTGATCGACACCGTTGCGCGTAGAGGCGAGGCCGGCCTGAAGGGCTTCGCGATCGACGCCTCCTCCAACTGCACCGCGTCGATCCACATGGCGCCGCGGCCGGGTCCGGGCATCACGCGCACGCGATACCGATCTCTTGGCGCGGCCGGCAGCGAGCCGCGCACCGAGAGGCGCTGCCACTGTTTGGCCACGGCCACCTCCTTCTCGAACGCCACGACGGGCCGTTCGAGGTCGCCGCACACAACGCCGATGCGTACGTGCTTCCGCGGCGGCCGGGCCATGAGGCTCATGGACAGCACGTGCTCGCGGCCGGGGTTTGCCGCGAGGCCCGAGGTGAGCACCTCGCCGTTCGCTCCGGCGGTGCGCACCCGCAACGCGCGGGGGCCCCGGCGCGCGCGGGCGCCGAAGTCGGCGGCGATCGGCCCGCGCGTGTGCCAGCCGTCCATGCCAAACTGGAACCATGCGTTCGGCACGAGGTTCCCCTGCTTCGGGGGCGTGGATGTCGGCAGCCCGGTCCAAGGGCGCAGGCTCGCATCGTCCACCCACAGCGTGCCCTCTTGGGCGAACGCGATGCCGATGCTCGGGTGCGCGCTCTCCGCGGCGGAATAGAAGCGGAGGACCAATTGCCGCCACGCCTGGTCAACGGCAAACAGGTCGGATGCAATCACGCGTGGCGGGCGGGCCGACGCGTCGAGCGCGAGGAGTTCGACGGTCACCATGCGCCGGTCCGCGCGTACCCATAGGGAGGCTTCGTAGCTTTGTCGGCTGGCGAAGCGGGCGCCGCTCTTGGGCACAGCCACGAGCATGACGCGGCCCGAGCGGAACTCGGAGCAGGTGACGCGTTGGCACTTCGTGCCCGCGTGCGTCTGGTCGCCCTCAGGCGCGGCGAACACAAGCGCACCATCATGCTGCTGGACGCGCCGCCAGCCGGGAGCGATGGACTCGTAGTCGCCCTCGAAGGACGGGTTCTGGAGTATCTCGTCTTGGCCCGCGGCGCCGGCGACCCAGGCGGCGAGCCAGACGATCAAACAGGTACGCAATGGAATGAGGTGTCTCATGCCGCGGATTGTATCACATGGATTGCGGATCGCCAGGCACAGGATAGAGGTGGGAGGTGTAGGCGTTGACGCGCTCCGGCGTCGCGACTATAATCCGAGCCCGTCTTGGCACCCAGCGATCGCGGCCACTGCCACGCAACCAGAGGAGACACGTCATGCCCTTCGGGTACAACGGCAAGATTCTGCGAGTAGACTTGACGACGCGCACCGTCGAGGTGGACGAGCCGCCGGTGGAGGTCTATCGCAAGTACATGGGCGGTAGCCTGCTTGCGAGCTACTACCTGCTCACCGAGATGGACGGCGGGGTCGACCCGCTGGGCCCGGATAACTTGTTCGTGGTCGCGGCGAGCGTTATGTGCGGCTGCCAGGCGCCGGCGTTCAACCGCTACACGGTCGCGGCCAAGTCGCCCCTGAGTGGCGGGTTCGGCGAGGCCGAGGCGGGTGGGTTCTTTGGGCCCGAACTCAAGCGCGCCGGGTTCGACGCAGTGCTCGTGAAGGGCCAATCCGACGCGCCGGTCTACCTGTGGATCAACGACGGCCAGGCCGAGTTGCGCGACGCATCGCATCTGTGGGGCAAGTCCACGGGCGACGTGGACGCCGCAATCAAATCTGAGACAGGGCAAGACAAGGCCGTCGTCATGCAGTGCGGCTCGGCCGGCGAGAAACTGGTGCGGTATGCGAGCGTGATCAACAACCTGCGCCATGCGAACGGGCGCAGCGGCATGGGCGCGGTCATGGGTTCGAAAAAACTGCGCGCGATCGCGGCCTGCGGCGCGCACCGGCCTGAGCCGGCCGACCTGGACCTGCTCAAGGAGGTGTCCCGGAAATTCCGCGAGAACTACGAGCACACCCCCGGCGGCTTGCACGACCTCGGCACGCCGAGGCTGGTGAGCCTCCTCAATGGCAGCGGCATTCTGCCCACGAAGAATTTCCAGTTCGGCACGTTCGACAGGGTCGACGACCTCAGCGGCGAGTTGCTTGCGGAGAAGTACCTCGTCAAGCGCGGCACATGCTTCGCCTGTCCCATTGCCTGCAAGCGCGAGGTCAAGGTCGACGGCCGCTACAAGGTGGACCCGATGTATGGCGGCCCGGAGTATGAGACCATCGGATCGCTGGGCTCGTTTTGTTGCGTCAGCGATCTCGAAGCCGTGTGCAAGGGCCACGAGCTGTGCAACGCGTACGGGCTGGACACGATCGGCACCGGGGTGACCATCGCGTTTGCGATGGAATGCTACGAGCACGGCATCCTCACCCAAGAGGACACCGGCGGCATCGAGCTGGCCTGGGGCAACGCGGAGGCGATGGTGCAGATGGTCGAGTTGATCGCCAAGCGCGAGGGCCTCGGCGACCTGCTCGCCGAGGGCTCCAAGCGCGTGGCTGAGAAGCTTGGCCAAGGCGCGATGCAGTACGCGATGCAGGTGAAGGGGCAGGAGCTGCCCATGCACGAGCCGCGGGGCAAGAAGGGCATGGCGTTCAGCTTCGCCACGTCGCCCACCGGAGGCGACCACATCGAGGCGCCCCACGATCCGTTCTTCGCGGCTTGCGACCCGGAAGGCACGCACAAGATGGCTCCGTTGGGCCTCATCGAGCCGGTCGACCCGCTCGAACTCACCCCGGCCAAGATCCGCATCTTCGTGCACGGCCAGCGCATCGGCAATCTCTACAACACGATTGGCATGTGCTTCTTCGTGGGCGCGCCGCTGGGGCCATTCGAGTTGAACAACCTCGTGGACGCGGTGCGCGGCGCCACCGGCTGGAACACCAGCCTCGCGGAGCTGATGAAAGTCGGCGAGCGCACGGTGCTGCTGCCGCGCGTGTTCAACAAGCGCGAGGGCTTCTCCAAGGACGACGACATGATCCCCGACCGTCTGTTCGAGAAGATGCCCGAAGGGCCGGTGGCCGGGGAGCAGATCGACCGAGACGAATTCATCCAGATGCGCGACGTGTACTATGACATGATCGGTTGCGACCCGGCCACGGGCTATCCGAAGCTGGCGAAGCTGGCCGAGCTGGGGGTCGAGTGGGCGGCGGAGATCTGAGGGCGCTATGGCCGAGCCTCCACATTCTGAGCCCGAGGCTCCAGTGGTGGAGCCACAGTCGATGGCCGACGTTAGCGAGCATCCCACCCTGCTGCCGGTCCTGCCCGAGTCGTGGCGCCGCAACCCCGCGTATCGTCGCTGGTCCGGATGGGCGGTCGCCGCGCTGCTTGCCGTAATCTTCGCATACGGCTTCGCGCAGCGCTTGGCTATGTACCAGGGGGATGAGGGGCAGCAGCTCTGGCCGGACGTCGTAGAATACCGTGATCTGGCGCAGCGCATGACGAACTTCTACGGGGCCAGCAAGCGTGAGCCGCTGCACGTGGCGATTATCAAGCTTTTTGGAGAATGCCTGGGCTACGATGACCAGACGATGCGCCTGAGTAGCCTCGTGTTCTCGCCGTTTCCGATCCTGCTCGCATTTGGCATGGGCGCATGGTTCTTTGGCCGGTACGTGGGGTTGGTCGCGGCGTTGTTTGTGTCGACGAACACGATGCTGATCTTGAACAGCGCGGAGGGCATGCGGCTGGAACTGTTCACCACGCTCTTGCTGCTCTACCTGTGGCTCACGTTCGGCCCGCGGCGTCCGTCGTGGCGCGCCGCGTTGGGGGCCGGCGTGGTGGGGGGGTTGCTGTGCCTGACGCGCATCACGAGCCTGAGTTTCATCGCGCCTGCGCTGGCGTGGATCGCCCTGTGCCGATTCCGCAAGCCCGCGCGGTGGCGATGGGCGGGCGCGGCGGTGCTGTCCGGCGTCGTCACGGCCGCGCTGCTCGCGCCGTTCCTGGTGTCGTGCGCCAAGACGTACGGCGACCCGCTGTACAGCATCAACCACCTCGGCGGCCGCTGGGCTCAGATGGAGACCGGCCGCGAGCGGAAGGGGCTTTCCGCGTTTGACCTAATCTTGCACGGGCGGCCGCCGTTGGAGACGCTCTGGGAGCATTGGGATGGCTACAGAGAGATCTATCGCCGGTCCGATGCGTCCGCGCATCCCACGTGGCGTTGGTTCTCGCGGTTCTCGGCGATTGGCTGGCTCATGGTCTTGGTGACGCGCATGCTGTGGATGGGCGTGATCTGGTTCTTTGCGCTCTTGCCGGTCGCGTGGGCCACGCACGTGTTGCCCGTGGACCGGCTCTACGCGCACGTGTATCCCCTGCACGCGATCTGCATCGGCGTGGGCCTGAACCCGCTTGCGTACGGCCTCGCCGCGGTGGTGCGGCGCACGGTCGGCCGCTGGCGATTGCGTGGCGACGGGGAACAGACATGAGTTTCCCCAGGATGTGCGGCGGGCTCTGCCGCAACGCGAGCGCGCGGCTCGTAGTAGGGCGATTTATCGCCCGCCGCCACAAACGCAGAGACGGGCGATAAATCGCCCTACTACGAGCCTGCGTTCGTGTTGTCCCACGCACGTCAGGCGTTCCGTTCTGTGGTATCCAGCATGACCGGCCAGAGACGCTCTTATCCACCGTACGCCGGACGCAGACGCGAGCGCGCTACGAGCGTGTGCCGCACGGCATTTCGCGGCAGACACTATTTCCATACAGGAACTAGGATCAGCACAAGGACGACATCACGTGGACACCGAGCACCTGCACCGCATCGACGGCTTCCTCCTGGACATGGACGGCACGATCTACTTGGGCGATCGGCTGTTCCCGTGGTCCATTCCTTTCGTCGAGTGCCTGCGCGGCCGGGGCAAGCGGTGGCTGTGGCTCACGAACAACTGCTCCAAGAACCCTCGGGACTACTTGGGCAAGCTTCAGCGCTTCGGCATCGACGCGGCGCTCGACGACATCTTCACCTCGGGCCATGCGACCATCGCGTATCTCAATTCGCAGAAGCCCGGCGCGCGGCTCTTCGTGCTAGGCACGCCCTCGTTCGAGCAGCAGTTGCAGGAGGCTGGCTTTGCGCTGACCGCGGACAAGCCCGACTTCGTGCTCGTGTCGTTCGACCTGACGCTCACGTATGAGAAGTTGCGCGTCGCGTGCGATCTGATCCACGAGGGCGTGCCGTTCATTTCGTCGCACCCGGACAAGGTCTGCCCCACGGAGAAGTGGCCCATCCCAGACAGCGGCTCCATTTGCGACCTCATCACGTCGTCCACCGGCGTGGAGCCGCGCTACTTTGGGAAGCCGTACAAGGAGATGGTCGAGGGCGCGATGGCGCGGCTCGGCTCCACGCCCGACCGCACCGCGATGGTGGGCGACCGGCTCTACACGGACATGCAGATGGCCAAGAACGCGGGCATCACGTCCATCCTCGTGCTCACGGGCGAAACGACAGAGGCCGACCTCGCGGGCTCGCCGGTTCAGCCGGACTACGTGTTCCCTTCGCTTGCCGAGTTGACAGAGGAGCTGCAAAAGGGCTGACCGTGCAGGGCGATGAGAGATAAGAGATAAGGGATAAGAGAGGGTGCAGGTCTGAACGTACGTAGTAAACTGGGCGTTCATTCCCGTGGTGCGCCGGCGCAGAATGCACATGCGCCGAAGGCGCATCACAACATAGCCCAGTGCAAGCTCGTTTGGTCGCGTCAGCGGGCGAACGAGCGCCGCGTTGGGAAGGATGCCGAAAACAAGCCGCCAACGCTGAAAGCGTTGCACAAACGCGGCCCGCCAGTCTTGTGGAACGCTTTCAGCGTTCCTTGGCCTGGAGCCGACGCGGACCCAGCGCGGCGCCGCGCGGGGCGCGGCTTGCA
>JAJRTI010000150.1 GCA_024278415.1 Planctomycetota bacterium
CCTTCGGGCTGCGGTGTCCGCGAGGGGTTGCACGCAGGCGAAGAGCCGGGACGTTTGTTGTGAACCTGCCTGAATCCACTTCGAAACTGAAACTCCAGAATGCGACGCGTTGGGATACGTACAATCAGACCTACACCCATAGCTTATGCGCCGCCCGGCGGGCACAGGGCCGGAGGGCTCTGTCGCTACTGGCCCCTGCGCCTGGCCTTTGGTTCGTACTTGATCCACATGGGCGAGGTCCACACGAGTTCTCCGTCGTTCATGTTCAGTTCGACGACCCGCCTCCCACGGCCACGCGCGCGGCGCAGCCTGTCGTGGCCGGCCTGCTCGCCCCTGACGTAGTAGCATGCCGTCTTGCCCGCGCCGGCATAGTAATCGGTCCATGAGAACTCGACCTCGCGTGTCTCGGGCCGCATGGAGTACACGACCTTGCCATTCTTGATGACCACGACGCGCACAAAGAGCGCGGTGCCGATGAGTTTGACCCGCAGGCGGGGCCGTTTCGAGACCGTGAACTCTTACCCCATGATGTGCTCGCCACAGCGCACGTCGGCGATGATGTTGTCGGTGGCCGCGTACACTCTGCGGCGCTTGATCGCGTTGAATATAGCCTCGCGCGTGTTGGTCTCGGCGAGGACGCAGGTGTAGCTAATGTGCGTCGAGATGTGGTCGCTGCACGAGACGAACGCGTACCGCCGTCCCATCCTGAGGGCCCGGTCGACAAGCCCCAAGGGCTTCCAGCCGCCGATGGCGTAGTCGGGCATAGCGGCCCGCGGTGCGCCGGCCCGTTCGTAGCTTTGCCTCGCTCCTTGGTAGATCTCGATTGCGGGCTCGACGACGGGGTCGTGGTCGCGCCAGTCTGTGCCGCTCAGGGTCGCGGATGTATGTGGCACACAGAGCCCGTGGAACTGGTGGAGGTAGCGGTACAGCATCTGCGTGGCCGGCGACGAGGGCCGCGGCTCGTCTGGCGGCTTGGAGTCCATTGGTTTGCCGGCGCCCTTGGGGAACGCGGGCAGGGGGCGCACCCCGCGCTTGGCGAACAGGATATTGCGATGGCCATCGGGGTAGGGCCGGCTGCGCTCGTAGCCGAAGAGGCTTGAGAACCGCTGAGGCAAGTGGAACACATCCGCGGACTTCTGCGTCGCCCACCAGGTGTATTCGCGGTTGCAGCCGTAGTCGTGGTCGGTCGCGGCCATCCAATCCAGTGCGGCCACGTCGAGGCCGTATCGCCATGCGTCGTAGAGGCTGCCATCCCTCATACCGTCGGCCGAGATCTCGGTGTGCCTGTGGAAATCGCCGCGAAGGATGCGGAATGTTTTTCCGCCCACGTGCACCCGATAGCCTCTGATCTGCTTCACGTTGGCGGCTTCTTCGGCGGCCTCAGCAGTGAGCGGCGTGGGCTTGGCGCGGTCGGGCTTCAGCTTTGGCGCTTCCCAGGGGCCGAGTGCGCCGGTCTCAGCGACGGCGATGTTCCAGTTCAACTCGTCTCGCGCGGGCGGGGCGGCGCGCCCGGCCCTGGCGTGGGCAGGCTTGGCTTGCGCGGCGGCCGCGTACGTCGCCGCCGCGCGCAACCGGCCATCGCACACCGAGACCATGCACAGGCCCGATGCCGGCGTGCCGACGAGCGCGGGGGTATCTTGGAGGAGCGCATCCGTGAGCGGCACGGCCGTGGCCGTGCGCCAGCCTTGGGCATCTACCGTGGTCAGATAGCTCACCCACACGCCGCCGGAGGCTTGGCCGAGCTTGCCTAAACACACGCGCTTGGACAGCCACACGCGGCCCTGCCCGTCCGTGGCCAGCCGCGGCTCCGCGGCGAGCGCGGCCCGGCCGGACCGCCGCGAGCGGCGCTCGCCGGCCGGCATGGGCAACGCCTTCGCCACGTCATGCTCGGGCACGAGCAGCTTCTCGCCGTCCCAAACCTTCACCCCAATTGACCGGCGCAGGTAGAGAGGGTGATTGCCAGGCTTGCGGTCGTACAGGCCGAAGTCCTTGCCCCAGTTTTCCGGGGCGATCTCGTAGGCGATCCACAGGCGGTTGCGTGGGTCGTAGGCGAGGCTTGGCAGGCGCTCGGCTTGGTTCGTCTTGGCCACGTCGACCGCGGGGCGCCAGGCGCCGTTGCCCCACGTGCGCAGGCGCACGTCGTAGCGGCCGCGCGCGTACGTATCCCACGCGACCGCGACCTGCCCGTCGTGGGACGCGGCGATGGCGGGGCGCCATTCGTTGGCAGGGCCCTGGTGCACGGCCACGGGCTCGCCAAAACCGTCGCCCTCCTGGCGCAGAGCGAAGATGTCCGACTGGCCGCTGCGGAAGCCCTGCCATGCGATCCAGACGCGGCCCTCCGAGTCGGTTGTGGCCGCGTGGTTCACGTCGGAGCCGGGATCGGACGTCAGACGCGCCGGCTTGGACCAGCGTTCGCCATCACGGCGGGAGGCGTAGAGATCCCAGTTGCCCTTCTGGTTGGCCGACCAGATCACCCACACGCGGCCCGCGCCATCGACCGCGGTCGCGGTGCGGAAGACGTCGCCCCCTGGAGGCGTGAGCGCGACCGGCTGGGACCATTGGCCTCCCACGCGCTCGACGAACATGACGCGGTCGCCCCCGGCCGGCTCGGCGAGGCGTGTGAAGTCCTTCATCTCGCGGTCTAGCTTCAGCGGCGCGTCGAAGCCTTTGCCTGGGGCGAACGCCACATACGCGACACAGAGGGCGCCGTCGGGCCGCACCGCTGCGCTTGGAAACGCGTCCGCGCTCGGAGCATCCACCACAAGCGAGGCATGGGGCACCCGCTCGACCTCGACTTGGCGACCGAGGAAGGCCCGATACTTGCCATATGGCAGTGCGCGGAGCGCGATCTCGAACTCGCCCTTTTGCGTGGCCACTGTGAGCTTGCAGCCGGGCTTGACGTCTGTGAGCGTCAGCACGACGCCGTTGGGGTAGGTGCGTCGGCGCTTGCGGCTGTGCTGGCTGGCATGCTTGCCCCTGTGCCACGAGAACCGCTTCGCATAGCGAACGCGCACACGGAACTGGGAGGCCGTCGCGAAGTCATTGCCTGCGAACAGGCACCCGCGGGCTCCGGCAATACGCCCACCCGTTGCGCGGTAGGTTCCGGTCCACGTCGCCGGCTCCGACTCCCGCAGGCCGAAGCGGACGCGCACGCACACAGGGCCCGCGCCTGCATACGCCGGTGCGGGTGCGCCTATGCTTGCGCTTGGCGTCCATATGGCGAGCCACCCGAAGGCGGCAACGAGCAATCCCCTCACGAGTGTCCTCCGATGGCCAAGGCCGGCTGGCGGGACCGGTTGCCAAAGAATACCGGGAGTGGAGGGGCTTGACAAGGTGGAACATTCATGGGGTTCCCTGTGCGTCGGCTGAGCGCAGTGTGCGGGTCTTGCCACTGCCTGGCCCCCGCGCTATATTGGCTCCGCGCATCGCGTCCCCAGACGCCGACACTTCACTTTCCGCCCACATCACAGGAGCGATTCCATGCGCGTGCTTCCCAAGGTCGGCCTGCTGCCGCTCTACCTCAAGCTCTACGACGACGCCAAGCCGGACATGCGCGCACGCATCGAAGGCTTCCTTCGCACGATCCAAGACGCGCTCGGCGGCCGCGGGCTCCAGGTGCAGGCCGCGCCCGTGTGCCGGCTGCGGGCCGAGTTCAAGCCGGCCGTGGCCCAGTTCGAGCAGGCGGGCTGCGACCTCATCGTGACGCTCCACATGGCCTACTCGCCATCGCTCGAATCGGCCGAGGCGTTGGCCGGCACGCGCCTGCCCATCGTTATGCTCGATACGACGCCGACGGAGGTCTTCACGGCTCAGACCGACTCGACCGAGATCCTCTACAACCACGGCATCCACGGCCTCCAGGATTTGGCGAACATGCTGCGCCGGTTGGGCAAGGATTATCAGGTCGAGGCCGGCCATTGGGAAATGTCGGACGTGCTGGACCGCGTCGCGAGCTGGGCGAAGGCCGCGGCCGGCGCCAACCGGCTGCGCACCGCGCGGGTCGGCCGCATGGGCGAGTCGTTCAAGGGCATGGGCGACTTCTACGTCGAGCCGCTGAAGCTCCAATCGCTGCTCGGTATCCAGGCCGTGCCGACCGCACCAGGCGACGTGGCCGCGATGATGCCCGCGGCTGACGCGCCGGAGGTCGACGCGGAGATGGCGCTCGATCGCGAGAAGTTCGACGCTTCAGGCGTGAGCGATGAGCTGCACCGCTCCACGACCCGCGCGTGCCTGGGCCTGCGACGGTTTATCGACGCGAACGCATTGACCGCGTTTAGCATGAATTTTTGCGAGATCACTGCGGACAGCGGCTTGCCGTGCGTGCCGTTTCTCGAAGCGTGCAAGGGCATGATGCGCGGGCTGGGCTACGCGGGCGAGGGCGACGTGCTGACCGCCGCGCTGGTCGGGGCCCTTGCCAGCACGTACGGCGGCACGACGTTCACCGAGATGTTTTGCCCCAACTGGCGGGACGGCGCCGTGTTCCTCAGCCACATGGGCGAGTTCAACCTCGATCTCGCCGCGGATAAGCCCGTGCTGATCGAGAAGGACTGGCCGTACACGGACGCGGGCAAGCCGGTGAGCCCGGTCTGCGCACCGCGGCCGGGGCCGGCCGTGATCGTGAACCTCGCGCCTGGCCCCAATGACACCTTCGGTCTCGTGGTCGCGCCCGGCGAGATCATCGACCATGGCGACGACAGCAAGTTCGCGCAGTCCATGCGCGGGTGGTTCAAGCCGCAGATGCCCATCGAGCGCTTCCTCGAGGCATACAGCGAGGCCGGCGGCACGCACCACAGCGCGATGATCCTGGCCGACCGCGTGGCCGACATGGAGCGCCTCGCGGACGTGGCCGGGATGGCGAGTGTCGTGCTCGCGGAGTAGCCGTGTTTGGAGTCCCGCCTTTAGGCCCTTACCGGTTTTCGAACGACAACATGTTGTCGATGCGCTCCGTTGTGGAGTGCGCCGACTTGACGGCGCCTTGGCTGGCAGCGCGTAGCGCTGCTTTGCATCCGCACACGCGCGAAGCCCGCTTTGTTGCAGAAGCCTCACTTCTACCGAGACAGGCTCGGTGGGGAGTCGGACTGGAGTTATCCGGACGGCGATGGGTCTGGGGGGCGTACAGCCTTGATGTGCAGCGAGCCCGAGAACTCGCGCAGAACCGGCGCCCATTCCACCACGCGCCCGATCGTGGAGACCCAACCGATCAGTTGCCGAGGCACAGCCGGGTGCAGCCAGTCGAAAGGCACGATCTCGATGTCTTGGAAGCCTGTCTCTTGGAGGAGCTTCTTGAGCCGCCAACGAACAAACGCCGTCTCGTCCGGCGATACCTGCGGAAACAGCCGCCTGAACTTGCGTTCGGCGAATATCTGAGGGTTGAGCATGTTGGGCTCGGCAAAACTCATGATGCCGTTGGGTTTCAGAAGCCCGTAGATTTTCGGCAGCGCGTCGGCCAGCTCCAGATGATGCAGCACTGACGAGCCGATGACCGCGTCGAAGGGGCCGTCCACGTCGCAGTCCTCGAACCGCTTCTCCATGAAACGGACCCTGTCCTTTGGCAGGCCCCGAGCATTGGCTTTCTCCAAAAGGGCCGGGGAGATATCGACTGCGGCGATGGTGCATCCTGTCTGGGCGAACATTTCAGTGAACCCCCCGGTGCCGCAGCCGATTTCCAGCACTTGCGATTCTGCGCCAAGCCGGGCCCCGAGTGCGATCAGTTCGGCGCGGCGCTTCGCACGCACACGCCCGGCTGGAGTGTCCCAGCCCCAGATCCGTTCGGTCTCTCCCTGGGCGAGGAACTCGCCGTGTTGGATTTCGTGGGCCGCGCGTTCGTCCATATGCTCTCACTCCGCTCCATGATGCGTAAGGCGCGCGTATCCTACTACGCGGCCCCGGGTTGTCAAGGACACGGCTCTTGTCCGTCCTGCCGCTGCGCACAATGCAAAGGGCTCGCGGCCGCCCGCGTAGTCGGATTGGCTTGGGCCCGGACGCGGCGTCTCGGCGCCCTCGCCTGGATGGTGCAGAGCCTCATCATGAACGGAACCGCGGAAGAGACAAGGCGGTGCAAAGGGAACCCGACGGATGCGAACATGCGGCTCGCACACCTGCCGTTCGCATACCCATTCCGCGGCGCTTTGCTCGCGCGCCCGTACGATGTAAACTGGTTGGTTTTGACCTGTGCCCCACGCGCGCGGCCACGTCTGGCCCGGCGCGGAAGACCGAAAGGATCAGCCCCCTGTCTCTGCATTGCCCATACCTGAACCGCGCGCGGCGCTGGCCGCGTCTCGTGCTGGCGTTTGCTGCTTCAGCACTTCTTGCCCCTGTCGGCATGGCCGCGCCTTCGGAGTTGAAAGTCGCCGGCAAGGCCTTCCGGCCCGACGGCCGGGCCAAGCATGCCGCGTACAACATTGCGTGGCCCGTGCAAGAGCCGCCGGCCAAGGGCGCTCGCGCGCGGGCGCTGTCTTTTATCTTTGCGTACACAGGCGCCAACTCATACCACCGGGTGGACCTGACGGCGGACGCGTTCCGGCTGGTGCGCCGGCGCGGTGGCAAGGATGTCGTGCTGGCCGCGGGCAAGCTGGCCAGCGCCGCGCAGCGGCCTTGGCGGGAGTTCGTGCTCAAGCGCCGGCAGCGCACGATTACGGGTGTCCTCGCCGGGCGCATTATCTTCCGCGTGTTCGACGCCAGCGCCGGCCGCGGGCTTGCGGCAAGCTGGGCGTCGCAAGCCGGGCTGATCGCCCGGCCGCGCTACCGGCCGGTGTCCGAATCGGACATGGTGTTCGAAGACGGCTTCATGCGCGGCCCCGGCGACCCCGCGGCCGGGGCATGGGAGCTGAAGGGGGGCACCTGGAAGCTCCAGTCCTCCGTGGACGAGTGGCGCGGCAACTCGCCGCTTGATCCCATGAACACCTCGCGCAACCCCAACCCCTTCGTCTACCGCGGGGCTGGCCGGCCCCGGGCGCTGGCATTGGCCGGCTACGACTTTTGGGACGACCTCTCGGCTTCCATTTCCGTGCGCTCCCAAGGCGGCCGCGCCGGGTGGTTGTTCGCTTACCGCGGGCCCGGCGACTATTACGCGCTCTGGTGGGAGCCGACCGGGTTGTGGGAGAAGCCGAGCCGCCTGGCGATCGAGCGCGTGCGCGGAGGCCAGCGCAAGGTGCTGGCCGAGACGCGCGTCATGGGCCAGCGCGAGCAGTGGTACCGCCTCGGCATCGAAGTGCGCGGCCCAGAGATCACGGCCTTGCTCCAAGGCGCGCGGTTGCTGCGCGTGACCGACCCGACCTGCCTGTCCGGCCGCTTTGGCATGTGCGCGGCCGATGGCGAGGTCGATTTCGATGACGTGGACGTGAAGGCCTGCGCGCCTCGGCCGCTGGAGGCGCCCTGGGTGCGAGAGCATGGCCAGACGTCTCCGGCCAACGCATGGCGTTGGACGCGCGACGGGGTAACGTGCCGCGCCCAACCGCGGGGTCCGGCTTGGCTGCGCTTGCCCGACGCGTGCCAGGCCAAACGCCGCGTCGCGGTGACCGTAGAAACCGCGAAAGGGGCCGAGGGGCAAGTGGGCATCCAGATCGGCCGCGTCGGCGATGCGGCCCTGCGGTTCGTCTGGGATTCGGCCAAGCGCAAGGACGCGGGCCGGCGCCTGATCGCGCGCTCCGCAAGGGGCGACAAGATTCTGGCGCAGGCGCGGGGCGGCTTCGCACCCGGGCAGCGCCTGCGGCTCTCGGTTGAGCGCATGGACAAGGAGTTGCGCGTCGTCGAACTGCGCCAAGGCCTGCTCCTGCGCGCCAGGCAGTCCGACGCCACGTTGGGCCCGTTCGGATTCACGACTGCCGCCGCGGGCGACACGACGTTCCGCGGCATGGTGCTCGACGGGCCGGACGAGCGCGACTGGGAGCATTCGGTCAAGACGCAGATTTTCGCCAAGGACCACTACATGGTCGACTGGGCCGCGCCGCAGGGCCAGTGGGTGCGCGACGCGTCCGCGAAGGGCGCTCCCCTCTGGTGGCACAAGGGCGACTTCTTCGGCGCCATCCGCATCACGATCCCGATTGCCGCGGCTCGGCACGCGGCCGGCGCGAGGGCGATTCTCATGGCGCGCGAAGAGAAGGCCGGCAGCGGATACGAGTTGCACATCGCGCCCAAGCCGAAAAGCAAGCAGGAGTTGGCCGTTACTCTCGCCTACCGCGGCAAGCCTCTCGCGCGAGCGACGCTGACGCCGCCCGCGGGGGCCGAGACCCTCGAGGTGAACAGAGACGGGTCGTTCCTGTGGGTGCGCTGCCGCGACGCCGAGCCCTTGGCTGTGCAGCTCGATGCGTCGACGCTCGCGGGAACCCGGCTGGGCCTGCAACTGCCAACACCGGAGCACCTCACGGCCATCGCCGTGAGCCGCGATCACGTGGTCGACGAGCAGTTCGACGAAGTGACCACGCAGTGGCGCAAGATCGGCCGCTGGGAGGTGAGCAACAAGTTCCACTGCGACCCGCGCTGGGCGTACATGGTGGGCGAGAGCGACGGGCTCGCCGCGCTGTGGCGCTTGGATTCCTTCCCGGGCGATTTCACTCTCGAGTTCTATGCCGGCATGCGCTACCGCCGCAAGTTCGACTTCATGCCCTACTACCCCCGGCCGGGCGATCTCAACGCGGTGGTGTCGAGCAGCGGCAAAGGCGTATTCGACGGGTACACGATCATCGTGTCCGGCTGGAACACGACGTGGACGCGCATCCTGCGCAACGGCAAGATCGTCGCACAGACCGATGAGCGCTTGGTGCCGTCGACGCGCAAGTCGTACCCGCGGCCGCAGAACCTGCATCGCAAGTGGTTCTACGTGAAGCTGCGCCGGTTCGGGCCGAACTTGGAGCTGTTCTTCGACAACGAGAAGGTGCTGGCCTGGCGCGACGAAAAGCCGCTCACGCACGGCCGCATCGCACTATGGAACGTGGACAACAGTATGCTCGTTGCGCGTTGCAAGATCGCCTCCTCGCGCCGGGAGCGGTTTGTGCCGAAGGCGATCCCGCGGGCCCAATGGCCCAAACCGGACAAGCCGCAGCCCAAGGACGCGCTGCGCATCCTGTGCTCCACCCACCCCGGCAGGCGCTTCACGTTCGACGCGCCGGGCAATCTGGAGGGGTGGGCGGAGACGGGCGATGCCGACGACGCGCGCCTCACGTGGGACCGCCG
>JAJRTI010000151.1 GCA_024278415.1 Planctomycetota bacterium
CGATCGCATGGGGCTTGCTGAAGAGCGGGTGATCGGGCTTCGCGATCTTGCCCGAGCGCGCGTTGGGCTCCACGAACGTGAGCGCGCCGGGCAGGAATCCCGGCTCCCAGTCCGAGTCGTTGATCTGGAAGAGCACGAGCGTGCCGCCGGAGCGCGAAAAGTCGGCGAGACGATGGAAACGGGCGCCAAGTTCGAGGCCGGCCTCCTTGAGCGAGTCGCGGCCAACAAAAATGACGCGGTAGCCGTTCAGGTCCGCCTTGCCGAGCGCGGGGAACACCTCGGGCGCCACGCCCGCGGCCTTGAGCGCAGCCAGCGTTTCGCTGTTAGGCGGGCCGGCAAAGCCGACCCTGTCGCCGATGCGGAAGCGCTCCGGCTTGGACCGCGTCAGGAGCTGCACGATGCGGACCGCGACGCGCCTGCCTCCGCGGCGGAGTTCCACCTGGAGGGTCTGAGGGCCAACGCCGGCCGACGCGGCCACACGCACCTCCGCGACCGCGCTCTTGCCCGAAGTCAGCGTCAGTCGTGTCGTCGCCGGAGTGATTTCGATGGAGGCCGCCTCGGCGAACGTCCTCAGCTCGAACGGCGCGGACGCATCGGAGCCGGGGGTGATGACGATCGTGAGCTTGCCGCGGCCTTGTTTGTCTAGCAGCACGCGCTTGGGTGCGGCGAGCGACGGCTTCGTGTACGCGGGGGGCAGCTTGGTGACGCCGGCGCGCTTGAGGTAGTAGAGGGGGTACGCGGTCTGGCGCCAGAGCATGCTACACGTCTTGCCGAAGGAACTGCGCGACTTCATCACGTTGCCGATCCAGCGCAGCATGAAGTCGCGATACTTCGGGTCGCCGGTGAGTTGCGACGCGTACGCGAGCCCCTCGGCCACGAGCGCCGCGCTTGTGCCCAACCCCCCGCGGTGGGCGTACTTGGGGCAGCCCGTCTTATACTTGAACCCAAACGCTTCCTCACACCACGCGTGGTTCATGAGCCAATCGCACGCGCGCACGATACTCTGCTTCACCTTCGCGTCGGGCGCGTTCTCGTCGTACATGACGAGGCCGCGCAGCAGGATGCCGGTGGCGAAGGTCTTGCCGCCTATGTGCGGCTGGTCCGGGCAGTTGCACTCCGGCCAGCCCTGCCGCATGCGCCAGCCGCCGGTGTCCGGGTCTTGAAGCTCGTACACCTTTTCGAGGATCAGCTTGGCGCCATTGAGGTAGTACGGATTCCCGGTAGCCTCGTACGCGGCCATGACGTTGATGAGCGGCCAGCCCGCCGCGCGCTCGATGCCGAAGCGGAAGTTCACCGTCGTGTCGCCTGCAATGCGGGCGCACAGGCCGAGCGCCGCGCCGAGGTAGTCGGGCTCGCCCATGAGCAGGCCCATCATGATTTGTCCCTGCGTGATGCAGTGGCCCCCGAGGTTTGCGTAGCCGCGCATGAAAACTGCGTTGTGGGCCATGCCGTAGGCGCCCTTGGCGAATCGCGGGTCGTTGCGCTCGAAGAAACTGCCCACGTGGCCTACGGAGTGCCCGTACGCGGCATGCGCAATTTGTTGGGAGCCGTCCCAGCGATGCTGCGTGTCCACGTCCGTGTAGTGCCGCGCCATCTGGTCGCCGCGCCACAACCAGCGCAGCTCGCCGGTGCGCGCGAACGCGAGCGCTGCGCACCAGCCCAGGTCGTATTCCGAATTGCCCCAGTTGTACTTGCGCTCGCCGAACCAGTCGCCGTAGTTCATCCAACCGTATTCCCGGTTGCGTTGCCGTGCGGTTTCGAGCCGGTCGAAGCCGTCGTTCATCCACTCCTCGAACACGGGGAACACGCCCGGCGCGGCCGCATCCACGCGGCCGAACGCGCCGCTCTTGCAGTACACCGACGGCTCGGCTTGCGCGACGAGCGGATGCTGCACGTGCCCGGCAAACGCTTTGCCCGCGGGCTCCTTGCCAAAGCGCACCGCGAGCGACGCGGTGTACTGCATGCCGCGGCGGAAGAGGTACTGGCCGTCTTTGCGCCAATAGTAGAGCTTGATGACGTCCATCGCGTTCGTCACGTCCGAGTACGCGTTGCGGGGCAGTTGCGGGAGCAGGCGAACGTGGAGGCCGTCCTTCTTGACCGCGAGGCCCTTGGGCCAGGCCTGCCAGAAGTTGCGCGCCGCGACGCTGATCGCCTTGCCTCCCGACCGCACGGACGCGAGGCCGGCCGCGCGCCCGCCTTCGGTCTTTTTGCCAGCGAGGTCGAGCGTGAAGTGGTTGTCCTCGTCTTGGAGGATCGACAGCACTTGCTTGCCCTCGACGCGCGTGAAGGCCGCGCCATTGATCGAGCCCTCGACCGGGCCGTTCGCCTGGATCGGCAGGCGCAAGTCCACGCTCTGCACCGGCGTCACGACCTCCTTGGCGCTGTTGTTCGCGACGGTGTAGTCGAGGTAGAGCACGTCGTCGTTCGCGTGCAGCCTATAGCGCACGCGGTAACGGAAGCGGTGCTCGCCATCCTTGGCGACGTATGCTCCCTTCGCCACGACCACACATCGCACGGGGCCGCGTTCCACGACCTCGACGGAGTCGGGCTTGCCGAGCGTGAACCACCTGCCGTCGGGCATGACGATGCGACCGTTGCCGCCCATGGGCGCGGAGGTCATGCGCTCATCTTCCGCGAACTCTCCGTCGCCGTCGAGGTCGCAGTAGACCCGATCGAAAAGCCCGAGCTTCTCTTTGCTCACGACGAGGCGGAGCTTGCCGTTGGACACGGCCAGCTCCGTGCGGGTGTCTTTGACGCGGATGGCGGGGCTGGGCCCAGGCGGCGGCTCGAGCTTGGGCGACGTCACGAGCGTATAAGACGCCGGCTGGCCGGGCGCAGTGTCGGCCATGAACGTGACGCTGAGCCATTTGACGCTCCCGTCCGGCCAGCGAGCCATCGTGCTCATCTGGCCGCGTCCCAAGCCTGACACGACGCGCGCCTCTGGCCCGCGCAGGATGCATTGGGCGCCGTCCCAGAGTTTCCCCCGGGCGAACGGCACGCCCGACGTGACCGGCCAGCGCTTGCGCCCGGTCCGGGTGGGCTCGGCGACGGCGAGCTTGATCGTCTGTGTGGCGGTCTTGCCCGTGGGGCCCACCGGGGCCACGAACTCGAACGCGGAGTCCGAGGGCCGGCTGCCCACCAGCCAGGCCACGACGGGCCGCACCTGGTAGCGTGCGCCTTGGTCGAGCCGGCCCAGCACCGCGCGGTGGTTGCGAAGCATCTTCGCCGGCATGGCGACCTCGCGGTCGAGCTTGCCGGCCGTGCCAAAGAGCACCTTCTCGATGACCACCGGGATCGACGAAATCCACGAGACCTGCGTGCGGCCGTCGGGGAGTCTGTACGCGGCGAAGTCGGAGAACTTGGGCGCCGCGGCCTTTTCGAAGCGGATGTAGTCGTAGTACGTCGAGCCCGGATTGCCGGGCTGCATGTAGCGGTCGTCGACCCAGAGGTCGAACGCGCCATCGGTGATCTCGGCCCGGCCGAGCACGATCTCGAACCCCCGCGGCCGGAACGGCTTCCACGTCTTGCCGTCGAGCGAGAGCGTGATGGTGCGCGACGGGTTGCCGAGGTAGACCATGTACACGCCGTTGGGGATGCCGGTAATGTGCGTGTGCAGCGGCGGCGCGCCGTCTTCGGGCGTCTTGCGATCCTCGACGATCGCGGGCGACTGGAGCGACGCGCCCCTGGAGCGCTTGCTGAACACGTCCTGCTCCGTGGTCCACAGGTTCCACTTGTTCGCGGTCGGCTTGTTCTTGAGCCAGGCCTTGGGCGTGGACCAATCCTCGGCCTCGAAGACCAGGCCCTTGAGCTTGGCGCGCTTGCCCTTGTATTGCTCGGCCGCGTGGCAAGTGAGGGTTGCGATGGCCAACAGCACGAACAGCTTTGAGCGCTTCATATGCGAACTCCTAGCGCGGCTTCTGGCCGCGACTGATTGTTCTGGTTTGGCTACCGCGCGCGCTAAACACGTACGGCACTTCAGTGCCAGGAAGGTCACGTGATGCACCAGCGCCCCTTCAGGGCGCGTGCTGAGCGTGGCTTCTTCCCTTGGGCTGAGCCCAAGGCTTCATGCCTGCGTTGCTTCACAACGCCAGACAAAGGGCGCTCACGCGGTGCGCAGTTTCCGCGGAGCCGATCTCCACATCCAGGCAGACGCAGCGCGTTCCGGGTTCATGTCCCCGCTGTCGGCAGCTTGCTCATGACCGCGCGGTCGAAGTTCTCGGCCATGATCTCAATGCCGTCCGCGTTGGGATGGCACTGGTCGGTGGTGTACTGGGCGATGAGGTCGGTGTTGAAGACATCGAGGCCGTTCACGTAGATGACGTTCTTGTCGCCGTTCTCGACGAGTCGGCGATACACGTCTTCGATGTCCCGGCGCATGCCGGCGATAGTGTAGTTGAGCACGTTCGGCTCGGTCTCGTGCGGCGGGTAGCCGATGGGCGATATGAGCGCGAGGGGCGTGGTGGGATGCTTCTCGCGAATGATCTGCACGAGGCCCATCACCGCGCCCGGGAACGTGCGGGGCGAGAGCGCGCCGCTGATGCAGTTGATGCCGAGCTTGAGCGTAATGAGGTCGGCCGGCAGGTCGCGGATCACGCGGCCCACCATGGAGTCGAGGCAGCAGTTGCCGCCGAAGCCGAGACTGGTCAAGTTGAGCCCGCGGCGCCGCGCGACGATGGCCGGCCAGGTGCGGGCCGGGCTATGCGCGCGCACGCAGTGCGTGAGCGAACTGCCGTACGTGACCCACTTGGGCCGGTCGTCGGGCACAACGCGGCACGACGCCCCGTCGTCAATCTCCAGCGCCCGTATCGCGACGGGCGCTTCGGGCAGCAGCCACAGCTCCAGGACCTTCGAGCCGGTGGGCAGGGCCTCGATGAGCACCTCCTCGCTGCCCGGCGGGGCCGGCGCACTGGCGACGATCTCGCCATCGATGGTCACGTCGAAGTGGAACGTCTCCCGTTCGCAGGCCGGGGGCACCGCGGGCAGCGGCAGGAAGCTGAGCTTCAGGCAGGGCGAGTCCGTCTCGAATCGCAGCCGCGCGCCGCTGGCGTTCTCGGCTCGCGCAAGCAACGCATCGTCCGGCGAAGGGAACTGCCAGCGCTGCTCGTGCGGCAGCCGCCACGGCTTGAGCCAACCGTCGCGTTGCTCCACGGAAACCGCGCCTTCAAAGAATGTGGCATCGAGAGGGACCGTGCGCATACAGAAATCTCCTGAAGTGAATGGTCAATGGCCGTCTGTCCGCATGTGCTCAGCGCCTGGTTATACACAAGGTAGGAGTGCTCGCGCAACAGGGTGCGCGGCAGCCTCGCTCCCAAGCGGCGCCTCCGCCTGTCGCCTTGAAGCCATTGCGGAGCAGAGCTATACTCCGCCATTGGCTCTCTCCCATTCCCCGATCCTCTCTGTCCTCCGCGCCCTCTGTGGCTATCCCCTCAGGAGCCCATACCATGTCCGCAGTCAAAGTCGCATTCGTCGGAGCCGGCGGCAACGCCACCGGCCACATCACCCGTGTCAGCGACAACCCTGATGCCGAGATCGTCGCGATCTGCGACCTCGACGCGGACCGCGCCCAGGCCGCGGCCGAGAAGTTCGGCGGCAAGCCCTACACCGACCAAGACGCGATGATCGACGAGATCGATATGGACGCGCTCTACGTGAGCGTGCCGCCGTTCGCGCACACCACCGCAGAGATCAAGGCCGCGCAGAAAGGCGTGCATCTGTTCGTGGAGAAACCGGTCACACTGTCCACAGAGAAGGGCTTGGAGGTTTGGGACGCGATCGAAAAGGCCGGCGTCATCTCGTGCGTCGGCTACCAGGTGCGCTACTACCCCAGCGTCGATCTGGCCAAGCAATACCTCGACGGCAAGACCATCGCGATGGTGAGTTGCGCGCGCTGGGGCGGCCTGCCGCCCACGCCGTGGTGGCGCGTCATGGCGCAGTCCGGCGGCCAGATCGTCGAGCAGACCACGCACCAGGTCGACATGATCCGCTACCTCTGCGGCGAGGTCACCGAGGTACACGCCAACTACGCGCTGCGCAACTTGACCGACGTGGAGAACATGGACGTGCCCGACGTGATGGCGGTCACGTTCAAGATGGCTTGCGGCGCGGTGGGCAGCCTCACGTCGAGTTGCGCGTTGGTCAACGGCGGCGGCAAGGGCGACTTGGAGATCATCGCGGACAGCACGGTGCTCAAGTGGGCCGCCAAGTCTGTCTCGGCCGTCCCCGGCGAGCACCCGGAACTCGACGTGGAGTTGCCCGACCCGCCGACCATCGACCAGGTCTTCATCGAAGCGTGCAAGACCGGCGACGCGTCGAAGATCCGCTCGAACTACCTCGACGGGCTCAAGAGCGCGGACGTGACGTTCGCGATGAACGAGTCGGCCGCGGCCGGCAAGCCAGTCGTGCCGCACTTCGCACGGTGACCCGTTCGGAGTCCCGCCTGTAGGGCTGTCGCAGCGAAGCGAGACAGCCGGGTTAGGCGATCCGTCTGCGTGGACACTGGCGCCGGCCGAGACGGCCAACACGAACGAGGCTCAACAGGGGCGTCTCATTATCGTGAGGAAGCACCGCTGTGAAACTCAAAGACAAAGTCTGCATCATTACCGGCGCCGGCCGCGGCATTGGCGAAGCCATCGCCCAAACGTTCGCGGCCGAGGGCGCCAAGGTCTGCTGCGTCGCGCGCACGAAGGAGCAAATCGACCGCGTGGCCAACGAGATCGGCGGCTCGGCCATCGC
>JAJRTI010000152.1 GCA_024278415.1 Planctomycetota bacterium
CACGATTCGCCGCTCCGCGCCCCGCAGGGCCTCTTTCAATGGCGCCACGTCTCCTGGGGGCGGGAGGAACTGATCCATAGGAAGGGCGATGTCCTCGGGCGTGATGGTGTCGCCTTGGCACAGGATCACCGCGCGCTCGATCATGTTCTCCAGTTCCCGCACATTGCCAGGCCAGTTGTAAGCCATGAGTTTGTTGAGCGCCGCGCGCGAAACGTGCTCGACTTGGCGCCTGTTCTTGGCGCTGTACTTGTGCAGGAAGTGAGCGACCAGCCGCGGCACGTCGTCCAAGCGCTCACGGAGCGGCGGCACCTCGATCTTGACAACGTTGAGCCGGTAGAAGAGGTCGCGGCGAAACAGATCGGCCTCGACTTGCCGTTCCAGCGGCACGTTCGTAGCCGCGACGACGCGCACGTCCACTTTGACCGGGCGGTCGCCGCCGACCGGCTCGAACTCGCTGTCTTGGAGCACGCGCAGCAATTTGGCCTGCACGGACAAGGGGATGTTCGACACCTCGTCGAGGAAAATCGTGCCGGTGTCGGCCATGCGGAATCGGCCGTGGCGGTCGTGTGTGGCGCCGGTGAACGCGCCGTGCACGTGGCCGAAGAGTTCGCTCTCCAGCAGCGACTCGCTCAAGGCGGCGCAGTCGACCTTGATGAACGGTCCCGCGCTGCGCGCGCTGGCGGCGTGGACAGCCTTGGCGACCAGCTCCTTGCCGGTGCCGGTGTCGCCTTGCACGAGCACGTTGGCGTCCGTGTCGGCCACGCTATTGATGAGCGCGTACACGCGCTGCATGTTGGCGGCCTGGCCGATGATGTTTTCAAACTTGCGCTGCGCGTCGAGTTCGTGCCGGAGCCGCTCGACCTCCTGCTCCAAGGCTTGCATCTGGAGCACTCGCTCCACGGCCATGATGAGTTGGTCGGGCTGGAATGGCTTGGAGAGGTAGTCGGCCGCGCCCAGCTTCATGGCCTCGACCGCGCTATCGATCGTGCCATAGCTTGTCATCACGATGACTTCGACGTCGGGCCGGCGCTCCTTGACCTTGCCGAGCAACTCGATGCCGTCCATGCCGGGCATGACGAGGTCGGTGACCACGACGCGGCAGTCGGGCAAGCGGGCGAGCTTGTCCAGCGCGGATTCGGCGTCGCCGGCCGCGCAGGCCGTGTAGTCGTGCGTCTCGAACATCTCGGTGCACATGGTGGCGAGGGCCTGGTCGTCGTCGACGACGAGGATGTGGCAGGGGCCGCTCATGACGCATCCCCCCGCTGTGGCTTGCTGTTGGCGACAGGCAAGCAAATGGCGAACTCCGAGCCGCCGTTGCTGGCAATGGGACTTTTCACGGCGATGGATCCGCCGTGGTGTTGGACAATGTCTTGGCACACGGCCAGCCCTAGCCCGGTGCCTTGCCCGCGGTCTTTGGTGGTGAAGAAGGGCTCGAAGATGCGGCCGAGGTTGTCGGCGGAGATACCGCTGCCGGTGTCCGCCACGCGGATGGTGATGGCCCGGCCGTCGTCGCCCGCGATGGTTGAAATGTCGATGCGGCCGCCGTTGGGCATGGCGTCGCTGGCGTTGCCCACCAGGTTGAAGAGCAACTGTTGAAGCTCGTCCTCGTTGGCCCACACGCGAGGCAAGCCGGCCGCGAGTTCGCGGCCGACTTCGATCCGGCGTGCGCGAAGGGTGTACTCCATGAGCGACACGACGCTGTCCACGACCTTGTTCACGTCCACGTGCGCGCGTTCGAACGTGGACTTGCGCGAGAAGTCGAGGAGGCTCCGCAGCGCGACGCGGCACGTCTCGGCCTGCTCGGAGATGGTGTGGAGCCAGTCTTGATGCTTGCCCTCGGGCAGGCTTTGCATCAGCATCTTCGCGTATCCGAAGATGGTGGAGAGCGGGGAGTCGATTTGGTGGGCGAGGCCGGCGGCCATTTTGCCGATGGACGCCATCTTCTCCGCGTGCAGGAGTTGGTTGTTGAGCGAAGCCATCTGCCGGTACGCCTGGCGCAACTCGTGCACCTTGCGGCCGAGCTGGCGGCGTTGTTGCCGGTTCTCCGTGACGTCTCGGCAGTACTCGATGACGAACTCGGGCTTGCCGTCGTCGCCCACGATGGGGTATGTCCACCGCTCGACCCAGCGCGGGCCTCTGTCGGGTATGTCGGCCTCGAAAACGGCGTGGTGGACTTGGCCGTCGTCGAATGTCTTGTCGGCCAGGCACGTGGGGCAGGGCTCTCCGCGGCCCCAGTACGACTTGTGGCAGCAGCGGCCGAGCACGTTGCGGCGCTCCTGGGCCGCCAACGCGCACGCGGCCCGGTTCGCGAACGCGACGTGGCGGTCGCGGTCGATGATGCTGATGAAATCTTGGATGCCGTCGAGCGCGGCCGCGAGGAAGTTGCGCGTGAGCCGGAGTTCGCGCTCCGATTCGGTGAAGTCTTCGACGGCGAGGACAACCTCCTCGGCCGCGCCTGCGTCGCCGCGTGGTGCGGAGGCCTTGACGCGCAGCGAGAGGCGCCTTCCGCTCTGGGTCGAGGCTTCGCTTTGGAAGGTCATGGCGCGGCTGGCGGCAGCGGCCTCGGCGAGCCGCTGCTGCACGTCGGGCTGGCCCCATAGCTCGGCGAGGCGTGCGCCTTCGGCCTCGGCTGCGTCATAGCCGAACATGCGCTCCGCGGCCGGACTCCACATGAGCACGCGGCCGGCCGTGTCCGTACAGATGATCGGGGTGCCCGCGTTCTCGACGATGCCTTGCAGGCGCCGGTTGGACCGTTGGATTTGTGCGAACACGAGCGCGTTGTGAACGGCCAGGCCGACTTGGTTGGCCATGGCTTCGAGGACGGAATGGTGCTCGGGCGTCCAGGTGGCGGCGGGCTGGCGGATGCAGAGCGTGCCGAACCGTTCGTCGCCAAAGCACAGGGGGGCTACGATGCTCACGACATCGCTTGGGGCATCGCCCTGCATGGGACACTCACACGGTGATCCGCAGGAGTCGGGCGGCCGGGTGACGACGAGGGCGCGCTTGGCGAGGGCTTCGATCGAGAAGGGGCAGTGCGTGAGGCACAGGGGGTCGATGCCCGGTGGGCAAGAGCGGCCGCGGGATAGGGCCGGCGAACCAAGCTGATGGGCCACCGTTGGGAGCAGGAGCATGACGCAACTGTACGGCTCGAGCGCCGCCTCGAGCGCCGCGAGCGTGGCCTCGATGACCTGGCGCAGGTCGAGCGAACTCCCCACGCATTGGCTGACTCGGCGCACGGCCTCCTCGCGCCGCTTCGCGGCATCGAGCGCTTGGGCCAGGTTGGGCAGGTCTGCGGCTGTGGGCATGTCAGCCTGAGTCAAGGGCGCTCCTTGAAATCCCGCGTGCCGGTGCACCTGGGGGCAGGCTTACGCTTAGGCCGGGCGGTGCGCGGTGTGCTCGTGCCTAAGAGGAATGCCATTTCCGGAGTGCCACCGAGGACGGACTTGGGCTTGGCGATGGGTCTCGCTGGCCCAGACGTGTTCGAGCGCGCCTGCGACGAGCCGCGGATGAACGCTTCGTCTTCGGGCAAGGTATCGTCGTGTGCGTCGGTCATGATGGCTATTGGGTCATCTCCACCACGTCGGTGACTTTGATCTTGACCGCGTGTTTGGCGCGGTTGAAATTGAGTTGGCCGCGTTGCACCTTGGACGCGATCGCGTCGAATTCGGGGCCGGGTTCGATGAGCGTAGCGACGCCTTTGAAGAGGTAGCCGCGGTAGGCTGGGGGGTTGACGATGGCGACGGCGATGTTGGGGTTGGCGGCGAGATTGGCCTTGGTCGTGCCTTCGTAGAGGTCGGCGAAGACGAGGTGCTCGTCGTCGAGTTGGCCCATGCTGCCCTTGGGCACGCAGTGGGGCACGCCATCGGGGCTTGTGGTGGCCACATAGGCCAGCCGGCCCTCTTCGAGGAACGTGATGGCTTCTTCTGGTATGTGAGCCATGAGGCGGCTCCTGTGGTCAGAGGTCAGAGGTCAGAGGCCAGAGGCCAGAGCGTGTCACCTGCCCATGGCGAGGCGGTCGGCGCAGATGCGATCGACGCAGGCAAGTTCGATGATCTTGCGCATGGTCGTCTTGACGTCGTATTCCAGGCGATGCCAGGCCACGACCTTGCCGTCAAACGTCGCGTAGCACGTGCGGGGGTCGTGGTCGCGCGGCTGGCCGACGGAACTCACGTTGATGAGGTACTGGCGGTAGTCGCTCACGTCGAACTGGAAGTCGACGTGCGGCGGTGCGATCCATTCGAAGTCGGACGTGATGACGCCCGGGAAGTGCGTGTGTCCGACAAAGCACAGACGCGGGATCTGTTCGAAGACGTCCTCCATCTTGGGGCTCGGCCCCCAGTCCACGTCGTGCCGTGTCAGGTACTCGTTGCGCTCATCGCGCGGGGAGCCGTGCACGAACAACACGTCGTCCTCTTGCTTGCGGAGCAGGAGGTTCTCCAAGAATTGCCATCGGTCCGCCTTCTTCGTCATGGCGAAGTAGCGCGGCTTCATGCGTTCGCGGATGCAGTCGATGGACTGTTGGGCTACGGGGGTGAAGTTGGATGCCTCGGTGAGGACCGCGTAGTCGTGGTGGCCGGAGAGGCACCACGCGCACTTGTCGCGCACCAAGTCCACGCAGGCTTCTGGATCGGGGCCGTAGCCGACCACGTCGCCCAAGCAGAAGATCTCGTCGATGCCCTGTTGCTCGATGTGCGCGAGCACCGCTTCGAGTGCTTCGAGATTGCCGTGGATGTCGGAGATGAGGGCGTACATGCTTGTTCTGCTTGCAACAAGATGAAGCGACGAGTCTCAGGGCGATTGGCGCGAGATAACGTGGCTTGTAGTAGGGCGATTCATCGCCCGTCCCTCATGTCGGTCGACGGGCGATAAACCGCCCTACTACGAACAGCCTCACGGCGGCGCGGCCGCCCCTTTCTCTGGAGCGGGAGTAGGAGTCAGAACTCGACGGTTTGAGGCGCAGCCCGCCTTGTTCAATGGTACCAGCCATCCAGCCGCGAGGGTAGGCGGTGGTCCGCTACTGGGCACACGCCTCGCCTGGGTCGACGGCCTTGACGCCCTCGATCTCGGGGGCCTGTTCCTTGATGGCGTTGAGCACGACCATTTCGAGCGTCATGCGCGCGCCGGGGCAACCGGAGCCGGCGCCCTTGAGTTGGACCTTGACGATGTTGTCTTCGATGCCGACGAGTGTGATGCCGCCGCCGTCGCGTTCGAGTGCGGGGCGAATGCTTTCCAATGCTTTCTCGACCTTTTCTTTCAGTTCCATGGTGAATCCTTTCTGGGGCGGCTGGCAGAAGCGGTGGGGTTGTCGACGTTTTCCTGGGGCTTCGCCCCGGGCTGATATGTCACGCCTCGTTGGGGCGAGTGGCTAGGGAGAGCGGGCGGCTAGGCATTGGCCTCGAAGAGTTGGGGGAAGTACTCGCGCACGAGGGCTTCTATCTCGGCAGAGGAGATCGCGGCGACTCGGCCGCGGCCGTACTCTTCGTCCACGCGTTCCTTGATCTTTGTGACGGCGGGGTGGCGTTTGTCGATCTTGTGGTCGTCGGACAGAGCGAAGCGTGAGTTGATCCAGAAGGCAATGCCGGCCGCGCCGGACTTGTCGGAGATGGTCACGCCCACGGGCCGGTTGAGGATCTTCGCGGTGTCGAAGATGTTGTAGATCTCTTCGTTCTTGGCGAGCCCGTCGATGTGGATGCCGGCGCGGGTCACGTTGAAGTCGCGGCCCACGAAAGGCTGGTTGGGCGGGATTTGATAGCCGAGGCGCTCCTCGTAGTAGCGCGCAATTTCGGTGATAACCGTGGTGTCCATGCCTGACGGATCTC
Source organism: Planctomycetota bacterium (assembly GCA_024278415.1). Next base: position 5,820 of record JAJRTI010000152.1, read on the forward strand.
CCCGAAGGGAGATGTATTCGATCACCATGGCCTCGGTGGGGCAATTGCCGGTGCGCTCGCCCAGGCCGAGCAGCGTCGTGCTTGCGGCCGAGCAGCCGTAGAGCCACGCGGTCGCCGCGTTGGTGACCACCTTGTAGAGGTCGTTGTGGCCGTGCCATTCGAGCCACTCCGGCGGCACGCCGGCATAGTGCGTCAGGCCGTACATGATTCCGCCCACGGACCGGGGCAGCGATGCGCCTGGGTAGTTGACCGCGAGCCCAAGTGTATCGCAGCAGCGGATCTTCACCGGCTGCTTTGCTTGCTCGGCGAGGCGCATGAGTTCCTGAGCGAAGGGCACGACGCAGCCGTAGAAGTCGGCGCGGGTGATGTCCTCGAAGTGGCATCGGGGGACGATGCCTCCGTCGAGTGCCGAGCGCACCACGTCGAGGTATTGGTCGATGGCTTGGCGCCGGGTCTTGCGCAGCTTGATGAAGATGTGGTAGTCGCTGACGGAGGTCAAGATGCCCGTCTCTCGAAGCCCCATTTCCTTAACGAGTTGGAAGTCGCGCTTGGCTGCGCGGATCCATCCCGTGATCTCCGGGTATCGGAAGCCCAACTCTTGGCACTTCTGGACGGCCTCGCGGTCGCGGTGTTGGTAGAGGAAGAACTCGCTCTGCCGGATCATGCCTTTCGGCCCGCCGAGCCGATGCAAGAGCGTGAATAGGTCGACGACCTGCTGCACGGTATAAGGGGGGCGCGCCTGCTGCCCGTCGCGGAACGTCGTGTCCGTGATCCAGACATTCTCTGGCGGCTCCATGGGCACGACTCGCCGGTTGAACGGCACCTTGGGCACTTCGCCATAGGAGAAGCTATCGCGGAACAGGTTGGGCTCCGGCACGTCTTGGAGTTCGTAGTGGTAGTCCTCTTGCTCGAGGACGCGGATATTGGGGTTGTATCGCAGCATCTAGGGTGTCTCAGGGGCGAACGTTGATCCCGTTCCGGCCGAGTGGCGCCCCATGTGCCGTTGGCCGTGTGTGGGAAGGTTGATGGCCTGTCTACGCGTCCACGGCGATGCCTGCCCGATTCGTGCAGCTTGGGGGCGCCCCTTGGCTGGGTGCACGGCCTCAGTTCTCCTTGTAGATCTCGTCGTCGTACAGGCGCTCCAGGTGGTTCTTGTGCCGCGCTTCTTCGTTCTGGAGCGCGTGGAAGAGCCGCTTCGTGTCGCCCGCGGGCATGCTGGCCGCGAGGTCGGCGAAGAAGCGCTCGGCGCGTTCCTCGCGCTTCATTGCGTAAATGAGGATGTCTTGGAATGACGCGTCGGCTTTGACGGGTTTGTCCACGAGGAACGCGCTGATGCCGAGGCTCTTGGCACACGCTTGCGGCACGCTGACGATGCTTGCCGGGTCGAGGTGTTCGAGTTGTTCTTTGTGGCTGAGTTCCTCGTTGGCCAGCTCTTGGAGGAGGGCCTTGGCCGCGGGGCTTGCGGCCTTGTTCGCCGCGTCCGCGTAGAACGCGTACGCCTGGGCCTCCTTGGTGGCGGCTAGTCGGATGATGCCTTGTAGGGTCGGTTCGTCGCTCATGGGGTCACCTCATGGCCATGTCAGCCGATCAGTTCCTCACGGACTCGTTGGGTCAACTCGTACCAGTTGTTCTCATACCGATGTGCGCGGTCGTCGATGTATGCAAACGCGATGGGTTTGTCGGCCATGCAGATCTCATCGTAGGGCAGGTCATGCTCCTCCATGAACTGGCGAATCACCTCCACCTGCCTCGCGGGGTCGAGGCGCGGGTCCACCTTGGCATCTTCCGCCCAGTACGATGCCGTGCGCACGGAGTGAATGATGATGCGGAAGCCCATCTTCTTGAACTCCATGAGCGCTTCGCGCACGCCCAGTGTGGGGTTGCCCACTTCGGGCCAACGGTGTTCGCAGATGGTGCCATCGAAGTCGATCGCAATGGCGTGTACAGACATAGAACCTCAATGCATTAATGCGTCAGTCTAGACGGCCGCGGGGCACCTGCAAGTGCCCCATAATAGCACAGTGCGGCCGCGAATCCAAGATTAGCGCCCTGAGGCCGCTCGCCCGAAGGGCCAGCCCCTCCCATTCGACGCGCGCAGGCTGTTGCTCAACCCACGCGTCCGCCTGGGCCGGGAAGGTCTTCAGACGGCCACTTTTCCGACACTTCTATCCCAGGCTGGCGAGAAATGCGGGCTAGTTGCTGTGCCTGCTCCGGTAGTCCTCGATTGCCGCCTTGAGCCCGTCGGCCGCGAGCACGGAGCAGTGGAGCTTGTTCGCCGGCAGGCCGCCGAGCGCGTCCGCGATGCCTTGCTTGGTGATCTTCACGCAGGCGTCGTCGAGCGTCATGCCCTTGGCCATCTCGGTCGTAATGCTGCTCGTGGCGATCGCCGCGCCGCAGCCGAGGGTTTGGAAGCGGATATCTTCAATCTTGTCGTCTTTGACCTTGATCGTGATCTTCATCACGTCGCCGCAGGTGGGGTTGCCCACCTCGCCGACGCCGTCGGCGTCTTCAAGCACGCCGACGTTCCTCGGGTTGCTGAAGTGTTCCATGACTTGGGGTGTGTAGAGCATTGGGTGGCCTCCACGGGGTATGGCGGAGATGGTTCATATGGTTGATGGGTGATAGGCGCTCAGCGCGGCAGGAACGACAATTCGCCGTACGGCGGATCGATGTCGTGCCCTACTCCTCTCGTAACACTTCAGCCAAGTACAACAGCCAGGTCCCGGAATACTGTCAAAGCTTCCGTGCAACGCCGCGTGTTGGGGTATCTGAATCCCAACGGGATTCCGGATATCAGCCCAGGGTTCGCGAGCGAAGCTCGCAACCCTGG
>JAJRTI010000153.1 GCA_024278415.1 Planctomycetota bacterium
AACGCATGAGCACGGACACCGCGGCCGTGTAGTTCGCGTCGATCGTTTCCCGCGCCGCGGCGAAGTCGGTCTGCGTCTTCGCCTGGTCGATCATCGTCCCGAAGCAAAGCACCACGCCGTCCGGCAGCCGGCCGAGCGCGTCCGCGCAGGCCTGCACGAGCGCGTCGTGCGCGTCGAACGCAAGCGCGTCGAACGCGATGGCCTGGCACTGCACGCCTGTGCGCACGCGCACGTCCGCGGCGAGGATATCGTTCTCCTCCATGTCTCGCGCCACGAGCACGAGGTCGTAGCCGTCTTGCGCGGCTTCGAGCGCAATGGCCCTCGCGACCGCGGAGGTCGCGCCGAGAATGACGACGGACTTGGAAGTGTCCTGTGGGTCAGGCATGTCTTGGGACGATCCCGACTCGCCGCGCTAGGGACGACGACAGGACGCCGTTGGGGTCGAGCCGGGCCTGGATCTCGCGGAACGCGTCGAGCCGGGGGTACATCGCGGCGATGGTCTCCGGCGCGGCGAGCGCGTCCTTGGCGAAGTAAAGCCGGCCGCCGCGGTCGAGGGTGATCCGCTCCAACTCTCTTGCAAACTCCTCCAGGCCGCGGCGGTGGGGGATGTCCAGGGTGAGCGTATACCCCGGCATGGGATGCGAAAGCAGCCCCTGGCCCTGCTCGCCGAACGCCTTGAGCACCGCGAGGAACGACGCGCGCTTGGACTCGCTCAGACGTTCGAGCAGCTCGACCAAGCCCTTCGCGCTTTCTTTGGGCAACGTCGCTTGGAACTGCACGAAGCCCTTGCGGCCGTAGATGCGGTTCCAGTTGTGCACGGAGTCGAGAGGATAGAAGTAGCGGTCGTAGTCGACGATCTGGCCGTCGGCCGTAGGGTGGAACTTGTAGAAGACGTTGTTGAACGCCTTCACGCTGAGGGGATTGAGCGTGAAGGCCGGCAGGTCGACGGGCACGCCAAGCGCGCGCCGCGGTTTGACGCGGAACGGCTCAGCCTGGCGCTTGGGGGGCAGGTCGTCGACAGCCGCGTGCTCGCCGTACATGAGCACGGACCGGCCCAAGCTCGCGCCTTTGGCCAGGCAGTCGACCCATGCGACGGAGTACAGATAGCGCTCGTCGAGTTCGCCCATGGCTTCGAGCGCGGCGTCGAGGTTCGCCACACGGCGGTAGTCGACCTTGAGGTACGCGGACGGCACGGGCATGAGCTTGATGCGCGCGGTGAGGATGACGCCGGTGAGGCCGATGCCTCCGATGGTGGCCCAGAAGACATCCGCATTCTCGTCGCGGGAGCAGGTGAGGACGCCTTGGCCCGGAGTGAGGAGTTGGAAGCCGAGCACGAAGTTGCCGAACGTGCCGTCGCGGTGGTGGTTCTTGCCGTGCACGTCGTTGGCGATCGCGCCGCCGACGGTGACGAACTTCGTGCCGGGCGTCACGGGCAGGAAGTAGCCCCGCGGGAGAAAGGCGTGGATGATCTCGTCGAGTCCCACTCCAGCTTCGCATTCGAGCACGCCGGCCTCCGCGTCGAACGCGAGCATGCGGTTCAGGCGCGTCATGAGCACCACTCCCGCGCCGGCGTTGCACGACGCGTCTCCGTAGCTGCGGCCCAATCCGCGGGCGATGAAGGACGGCTGGCCCCCCGACGCGAGGATCGGCGCGACGTTGCGGCGTTTCTCGGGCCGGTACACGCTGCATTCGGCGACGGGCATGCGGCCCCAGCCCGATATTCGTTGTTCGAGGCGGCCGAAACTCAAGCTGCAGACCTCCGGGAAGCCGCGAACACAGGGTCTCAGGCGCCGCCGGCCATAACCCATATGAGACCCACGACGACGAGTGCGCCGGCCGCGATCATGATCCTGCGCTTCTTGCGCGCCTCCTCCTCGTCGGGGCTCACCGCGAGGAGTTGTTGCGCGATGGCGACGTTTGTGCCGCATTCGAGGCACACGCCTGAGCCGGCCTCGATTGGCTTTTCACAGACCGGGCAGGGCGGGCCTTTGGGTTTGGGCGTCATGGCCGGCGCGGCGGGACGCGGGTTGATGGGCCGCATCGGGACAAGTTGGCCGCAGGGACAACGCACAGGGTCGCCACCCACGAGCCCACGCACCTTCAACGTCCGGCCGCAACTGCCGCAACGGATGAGGAAGACCTCGATGGCGCCGCCGCGAGGCGGGACGCCTTTAGCCCCGGACACGGACGCGGGCTGCGCCGGCACGCGAAGGAGTTTCTTGCACTGCGGGCACTTGACCGCCTTGCCGCGGGCGTCGTCCTTTGCCTTGAATAACTTGCCGCAGTGGCAGGTAATTGCGATGGGCATCTTCGAGCCAGTGCAAGCCTAGAGGGTGAAGCCTACGGGGCAGAGCCGTCCGTCTTGGACTCCTTGATGATCGTCGCTTTGTCTTTACGCTGGGGCGGCCGGTCGTCAGGCCAGCCCATCTCAATCTTCGAGACAACGACGCAGGCCCTTCCCGACACGCGCGAAGGCACGCCCACCACCTGGCCGTAGAATGTGCACTTGTCGCCCGGTTCGAGACGATGAGCCATAGTCAGCACCTTGGCGTCGTACGCGGATACCAGGTAGAAGCAGTGGGACCAGCCCTTGCGGGACGTGATCATAAGCCAATCCTTCTGCTTGAACTTCCCAAGCCGCAGTTGCGCGCTCCAGCCGCGGGCGCCGACCTCGCCCACGATCTCTCGCACGCGAATGTGCTTCCCAGAGAGGCTCCGATTGAGCTTCCGGAAGAGCCAAGGCGCCACGTCTTCGTACTTCGGCTGGCCCGCCGCGCATAGCGAGACAAGCAGTACGAGTTTCAGCATCATGGCCACGTTCCTCCTGCGAGTGTGCTGGGCGCAGCAGCAGGGCAGGCATCAGGTTACATTATAGCCAGCCCGAGGCGGCAAGTCCACGCGTTTCTCCCCGGCGCCAAAAAACATGGCCGCCCCAAACGGGGCGGCCATGAGCGAAACCTCTCTGATCTGAAGGCCGGAGGCCTCAGGCGACCGGCCGTCTCCAGCCGACCATCGTATCCATCATATGAGCGCGGCATCTATGGCCGAACCGACTTCGCTGCGCCGCCAGCTCCCCAGCGACACGCACGCGATCCGGCCACCACCACTACAGGTCTGCGCGCGTGCGGAACCAGTGGCGGCCACTTGACCCGAAGTACCAGTCTCGGCCAAGCTTGTCGGGCATGAAAAACTTCACGTGCCCATCTACGAACAGAAAATTGATACCGCCAGTGTGGTAACCATTATGTCGGTAGCCACGATCGCCCTGCGGACCACCATCAATGCTGGTCGGCATGACGTAGGTTCTATACTGGAGAGCAAAAGTGGCGTTCCAGTTCTTGATGTGGTCCGTGAGGGCCACCGTCTCGGACGGGAATTTAATGTCGTCGCCGCTCAGGCGCGGTGTGGCGTCGCCAGTATAGATGGCTCGCCTGTTCCACGCGTAATCGACGGTAAAGTCATCGCGGCGATCCGCGGTCATGTCGGGAACGGTAATGCCCTTGGTATACGGCCCCGTCGTAGGCTCAAAGAAAACGTCAATGCCGTCCGTGTAAGGTGTCCACAGTTCATACCACCACACGCTGTTGCAGTAGCGCCTGGAGCCGGCGGTGGTGGAACGATGCTCGTGCCAAGTCAAGTACCCTCCGTAATCGGTAGAGTACATGTTCATTGCCATGGAGAGGTTCTTTTCGTTTTGCTGGCATGATGCGGCCTTGGCCTGCTCACGCGCACGGTTGAGCGCCGGGAGCAGCATCGCGGCCAAGATGGCGATGATCGCCACCACGACCAGCAACTCAATGAGTGTAAATCCGCGCTTCATCAGAGAGACTCCTGACAGTTGCAAAGAAATCAGAGAGCGAAACACAGCGAAGACGATCCAGACAAATGCAAGCGCATGCCGTTTGGCCCGGCCACTCCGAGCACGAGGACGCGCTGACCAGCATTACCGATGTCGAGCCTCACCTCCAATCCGCAACAACACAAGCAACACAAACAAGACTCGTCCGCCCACATACAGAACAAGCGTGGGCGGAAAACATCATTATTATCGGCTCTCCAGCTTGGCCTGTCAACACAAAAAACGCGAGCTTTCTGGACGCGAGCCACCTGCGCGCGAAACCGACAGGACAAAGATCCATTCTAAGCCTTGGCCCACCTGTGGCTTACACGCTGGAAGGGGAGCCCTTTCGGGCTTGCCCACTTCGACAAGAAAAGATGGGGTTCTCGCTGCTCCACGTCCGCGAAGCCCGACTCACGGGCCACCAAGACGCCAAGACACAGAATGATACAGGCGAAAACCAAGCCGCACAATCGCACTCAGGGCAGCCGTTCGACGCCTTGCCGGGTCACCTTCAATCGCTGCGCGCGGATGGACGAGCCGGGCCCCTCTTCGTAGTACACGAACAGCACGGCTCCGTCGCGCAGCATCACCATGCTCGGATACGCGCCGATGGTCGCGTCGATCATCCTGTTCTTGCTCCATGTCTTTCCATCGTCGAGGCTGTAGTGGAGCGATGTGCAGGGCTGGCGATGCCCGAGCAGAAGAACGCGGTTGGGCGTGTAGAAAAGATAGGGGCAATGGCCTTTGAAGCCGATCTTGCGCGACTTGGACCAGGCGCGGCCCTTGTCCTTCGATCGGGACACCCACATGCTGTCGCCGCCGTTGGTGCGCATCACGCACAGGATCTCGCCGCTGGGCAATTCCCACAGCACGGGCTCGTCGTTGTCAGCGTTGGTCTCATCCACCCACGCCGGCTCGCTCCACGTCTTGCCCTTGTCTGTGGACCGAATCACGGCCGACCAATTGCGCAGAGGCCCACGGTACTCCCGGTAGAGCGGCAAGAGCAGCGTGCCGTCGCGCAGTTCGATGATGGGCGAAGAGCAGGCCCAGTACGCGCCGGCGACCTGAGGGATCTTCGACGGCTCGGTCCACGAGCGGCCGTTGTCGTGCGAGAAGCTGAGCCATACCTCCTTGTAAGGAGTCGTCTTGCCGTCGTGGGGCGGCCGGAAGCGGCCATAGTAGGTGAACCAGTTGCAGATCAGCGTCCCGTCGCGCAGGCAAACGATGGACGGGTCGCGGTCGTCCCACCGCGTGTCCGCGACGATCGTGGCCGGACCCCACGTGCGGCCGTCGTCGGTCGAGCGCACAGCGCTGACCCGCGCACCGCGCGGCAGGTTCGTGCGCGGGAACGACACGTG
>JAJRTI010000154.1 GCA_024278415.1 Planctomycetota bacterium
GAGCGCGTCGGAACCCGGAGGCGGCGGGGAGTCGTACAACGCGGATTCCGGATGCGTCTTCATCAAGGGACGCCGTTGGCCGTTGACGTAGAGCCGCACCGCGACGGCCACACGCGAGTCGTTCTGCACGATCCATTTCGGTACGATGAATCTGGGCCACCGGGACGCGTTGCTGTAGCGGATCGTCCCGCGGCGCCCGCGCAGACGGTACTTGACGCCGTCCACGCTCGCCCATTTGGGGCCGTAATGAGTCGAGACGCCGGCCGCGGCCAGATCGAGTTTCGTGTGGTTCAGCGCGGCCAGGTCCGAGTAATGCACGTCGCCCCAGTAGTTGTTCTCATCCGCCACGAACGGCGGGTCGGTCACCGCGATGAACACGGTCAAGACGATGGCGTAGAGCGTGAACAGCCAGACGCGTTTGCCCGGGACCGTGGCGAGCCCGACGCCCCCGCCCCACAGCAGGCACGCGCAGACGCCGATTACACCGAAGGCGAGCAGCACGGCCCAATACGTAAACGCCGTGACGGAGCCGAAGAGGAGCAGCACGATCTTGTGCGCGAGGATGTGCACGACCAGGTTGCACAAGCCGCTGAACACGAGCCAATTGGCGAGCGATAGGCTGGTGTCGCGGTCGGCGCCGCGGTGCAGCGCCCGCCAGACCGGCGCGGCGAAGAACACGCCGGGAACGAAGAGAACCCACTGAACGCCCCCCAGCGCGGACAGCCCCAGCGCCCATCCCGGCGAAAGGCCCGAGAGCCCGCGGCCTGCCGCGGCCAAGGCGAAACTGGCCACCGCGTATACCGCACAGCCGACACAGTACCTGCTGGGCTTAATCATGTCGCAAGCGGGGCGATAGATAGGTTGGGGAGGGGCTGCCCGGCAGGAGCCAACAAAGCAGGCTTCGGCCGCGACCCAAATGGGCGGCGCGGCGAACATGGCTCAGACCTTGGCCGGCCTGGGTGGGTTCGGCCTCTGGGAAGCCCAACAAGCTTCCGTAGACCAGCCCAGATTGCGAGCGAAGCGCGCTACCCTGGGCGTCTCGTTGGCCAGGTTGGGCAGCGAGCGCCGACCGGCAAGCGTCAGAACAGTTTCAACAGCCGGCGCAGGTCCGCGACCGAAAGCTCGAACAGGAAGAGCTTGATGAAATGCTTCCAGTCCCGCCACCGTCGAAAAAGAAAGCTCTTGAGAAGCAGCACGACATTCGCCCGGAAGAAGAATTGCTTGACTCCGCGTTCGAGTTCCTTCGGCCTAATTCGCGCAGGGCGGATGACGCAGTTGAGCCAGTCGTACTTCGACAGGTCGTGGTCCAGGATGCGGCCTTCGCGCTCGTATTGGTCGTAAAGGCCGGAGCCGGGAATAGGCGTCAGAATGTAAGTGACCACGCAATCGAGTTCAATCTCGTGAACGGCCTTGAGAGTCGCGGGGAACGTGGAGACGCGGTCGCGGTCGAAGCCGAACATGAGGAAGCCAAACACGAAGATGCCGTGCTTGTGCAGCTTGCGGACGGCCTCCTTGTATCGGGCCACGGAGTTCTGCCAAACGTCTTGCTCCCGCAGCGTGGTCTCGTCGAAGGACTGAAGGCCGAGCATGACCCGAAAGCACCCGGAATCGGCCATGAGGCGCATCAAACGCTCGTTCTTGGTGATGGACACGGGCGCCTGAATGTGCCACCGCCGCTTGAGCGGAATCATCTTCTCAAAAAGCGAACACGCGTAATCCTCGTCCACGAACAAGTTGTCGTCAATGAAGAACACGTACTCGCTGTCTAGGCGTTCGATGTTCTCGCAGACGTGCTCCACGTCGCGCGTTCGATAGCCGCCCCACGGCACCTCGTGGAGGTAGCAAAACCGGCACTGGTTGGCGCAGCCCCGAGACGCTTCCACAGGTGGGGGGCTGTGATACGTTTTGGCGAACAGGTCGTAGCGCGGCAGCGGCGCGGCGTTGAGGTCGGCCAACGCGCCATTGCGATAGATGCCGGCGAGGCGGCCGGTCGCGCAGTCCGCCAAGACCCGCGGCCATGCCGGCTCGGCCTCGCCGACCACGACCGCGTCCGCGTGTTGGATCGCCTCGTCGGGGTTGAGCGAAGGGTGGATGCCGCCGAGCACCACTTGTGCGCCCGTTTGCCGGAATCGCTGGCTGATTTCATAGGCCCGCCGCGCGCAGGAAGTCGGCGACGTGATGCCCACCAAGTCGAAGCGCTCGCGCCAGGGGATTGGCTCTTCATCCTCGTCCACGATCCGAACTTCGTGGCCCGGCGACAGGGCGGCAATGATCCCCAAGCTTAGCGGCGGCGTCAGGTGGGGTTTGCCCCAATGCGGGCGTATGAGCAGGATTCTCATGGGTTACACACAGCGACGCGGTGGCTACTGAATGAGCAGCGAGCGAGGGCGCCAATGCTGCCGCAAACGGAACATGGTCAACTCGCCGCGGAACAGCATCTTCACCGCGATGCCGACAATTTTGATGACGTTACAGGCGTACGCAAAAACCAGCAGCGGCCGGGGGCGCTGCGCAAGGCGCGGCCGGCGGTACAGCGCCCAGAGCAGCCGCTTGGGCACGAATGACTTGGACGCGAGCGACAACATGGCCAACTGGAACGCGTCGAACGCCGGCCGCGGATAGCCGAACGTGGCGCGGTGTTGCTCCATGGCCTTGGAGCGCTGCCCCTCCACGTCCTGCTCCGTGACCACGCCTTCCTCGATGAGCTTGCGGGTGAGCGCGGTCTTGGGGAACGCGGTCAGCGAATAGAGGAACAGGTTGAACGGCCGGGGCAAGGACAGCACGAACTCGATCGTGCGGCGCTTGTCCTCCTCCGTGGCCAGCGGGTTGTCCACGATAAAATCGTACGCGGCTTCCAGACCCGCCCGCTTGCACAACTGCCCGAAGGCCACGACCTTGCCCGGGTCCAAGGTCCGGCCAAACACCTCACGCGCCTCACGGGGGGAGCCTGTCTGCACTCCGATGAGAACGCGGCGCAAGCCGGCCGCCTTGAGTTGCTTCACCACCGGCTCGTCCACGATGTCCGGGTGCAGCATACACTCGAACGGCAGACCGATCTCTTTGGGATAGACCTTGATGAATTCCTGGACCCAGTCCCCGCGCGGCAGGAACACGTCGTCGTCAAGAACCACCTTCCGCAGGTGCTTGAAACGCTCCATCGCGTAGCGCAGTTCGCCAATGACGTGTGGCACGCTCCGATGCCGGAAATACGGCCCGGCGCCGGCGTAC
>JAJRTI010000155.1 GCA_024278415.1 Planctomycetota bacterium
ACCCCGTTGGGGTTGAATCTTGTGCGTGGGCCTTGTACCCAGGGTTGCAGCAACCCTGGGCTAGAAGACGGAACCCCTGCGGGGTTCGGCAATGGCCACGGCGCGTCTCCGCTCTCAAGTTGTGGGTAAAGAGCAGTGCCCTGCCTCGGACGCGCGAGGGCCCCTGCCCTTGTGGAGTGCGGTCCCGCACATGCGGGAACGCCGCTTTCAATCTGCGCCAGGTTGGCGGGGCTTTTCATCGAGCAAGCAGGATTGCCAACGCCACGACAAGTATTCGCCCCGCACCTCCATCCTCCCATACTCCCAAGGCCAGATGCAGCATCGCAGAGTCAGCCCGAACACTCAGGCAACCCATGCCTCCCGACGGGCGCTACTTGACGATCTTGAGGACCGCCTTGAACGCGTCCCCTTCCGCGGCCCCAAGCAGCTCGAAGAGGGCCATCTCCACGCACGAGAGCTTGCCGCCCGCGCTCTCGATCTTGCGCAGCGCGATCGCCTTGTTCTCGGCCACGCGCGACGACACCGCGTCCGCGACGACCTCCACTTCGCGCCCGGAGTCGAGCAGGTCTCGCGCGGTCTGGTACACGCACACGTGCGCCTCGATCCCGCAAAGGAGCACCTGGTTGCGGCCGAGTGAGTCGAGCGCGCCCTGGAACGCTTGCGTGCCGCAGCAACTGAAGCTGAGCTTCTCGATAGGCGCCCGGCCATCGAGGTGTCGCGCCACTTCGGGCACGGTGGGGCCCAAGCCGCGCGGGTTTTGTTCGAGCCAGATAATGGGCAGGCCCAGCGCGTTCGCGCCTTGGACGAGCTTCTCCAAGTTCGTGACGAGCGCGTCGCGCTCGTGCATGACGCGCATGAGCTTTTCTTGCACGTCGATGACGACGAGCACGGTGTTGTCCTTCGAGAGCATGCGGCTGTGTCCTCGCGATCAGAAGTCGTCGATAAGGCAGAATGTAAACGAATCCGACCCGGCCGTCTTGCCCTTCACCTTCAGTTTGGCCTCGAACACGTAGATCCCTGGGCGCAACGGGCTGGTCGGGAAGCGGAGGGAATACAGGAGGGGATCCTGTTCGAGGGCCGCGGGCACAAACTCCTCCGAGTGCACGGGGCGCCGGCCGCGGCGCCGGATCGAGAACTGCACCTTGGCCCACTGCGCGTCGCCCGGCGCGATCCGAAGCCGCATCGTCCCGGCCACGGGCTCGCCCACGATGCCGCAATCGGGCGCCAGGCGCAACGCCAGGGGAGGGGCCACGTCGAAGCCGGTGCGCAGTGCGGTGGACGTGGGTGCGCGGCCGGCCTCGTCGTAGAGTGCGAGCGCGAGCGAGGCCTTGCCCGGCCGCGAGACCGGCTGCTGGCAGATGTAGCGCGTGGCTTTGCCCGCGGCAAGCTCGACCCGAAAGTCCGTGCGGTCGGTTCGGCCGTTTTGGTGTTTCATGAGCGCGGTGAGCCGGCCCTTGACCGCCTTGTGCGTCGGGTTCGTCATCTCGACGAGGTAGCGGTTGTTGCCCACGCGCGGCTGGCGCATGCGCACGTCGGAGATGTAGCACTCGGGCTTTTCAAACACGAGCCGGCCCAGGCTCTCGGGGTTCCACGGCTCCCGTCCGCCGGCGCTCCACACGGCCCAGCGCCGCGTCGGCCCCACAATCCGCCGCGCCGCGTTGAAGCCCCAAAAGTCGTTGGCCATCTGGCCCGACTTCGACGCTCGCGGAATGGCCAGCTCCGCGATCCACTGGCTCTCCGTGCGCGTGACCTTGGCCACCGCGCCGGACCGCCAGTCAATGTTGGGCAGCGGCGCGGCCTGCCCATCGACCACCGCGCCCGCGCGGTTCACGCCAATTTGGTAGCACACGCGATGGGTGTTGCCAGGGTCGATGATGATGAACACGGACGGATCGAACCAGATCGGGGCCTCGACGGGGCTGGGCTTGAATCGACACTCGCGTCGCCCTGGCGCGATCCGACAGACGAACGCCACGTAGAGGTTCTGGCCGTCGCCGCAGAGGAGCATCTCCGTGGCCGCGGCGGGCCGCGTGCCAAACTCCGCATCCACGAAGTCCGCCACGCGCGTCGCCTGCTTCCAGCACGCGTCGTCGAGCTTGCCGTCGATCACCGGCGGCCGGTCCACCCACGCGCCATGAACGGTCTTGCGCGGCGGCCGGGGCTTGGACGCGGCCCCGATGCGGGGCGTGCAGGTGATCTTCATCGCGGCCGCGTTCGAGGGTTTGGGCCGAGGGTATCGGCCCGCTACGGCCCCGGCCAGTTGCGTCATCCACCAGGCCGTGCGCCATCGCATGTGCGGCACGACGCGGCGCAGCAGGGCCGAATCCGCGGCCCATGGCGGCGCGGATTTCAGCATGCTGTCCAAGTCGCGCCGCGCCTGGTACGCCTTGCCCGCGACGCTCGACCGCTCGTGCTTGCGCGCCGCGTCCGAGAGCACTTCGAGCGCGCGCACGTAGCGCAGGTCGTCGACCGCCTCGCGCACGCCTTCCCATGCGAGCGTGGGGGCCGGGCCGTTCGCGGTGGGCCGGGTGAAGCCCTGGCCGCGGGAGAGCGAGTCGAACGGGTTGGACGGGTTTCCCTCGAAGCCTTGGTACTGGCCCAGCAGCACGCCGAGCGCGTTGTGCTTGCGCGCGAAGAAGCCGGCCTCCCAGCGTGCGCGAAGCGGCTGCGCGCCCAGGCCCCACGCCGTGGCGTCGGTCGCAAGCCAGAGCCGCCGGTTCGAGCGCGACAGCTCCACGGCGAGGCGAGCCTCGTCGAACGGCGGCCGCAGCGGATCGAGCAGGCTGTAGCACCGCGTAGGCACGAACAGGTCGATGTGGGGCACAAGCTGCTCGTCGCACCGCATCATGAGCCGATCGCCCACGACCGGCTGGAGCGCCTCGGCGAGACGCCACACAAACGCCCGGTGCGTGAGGTCGCCGCGGTAGTCGTAAGGCACGTACGTGACCGGCGCCGCGCCAGCCGCGTCCGCGAGCGCGTCGATGCGCCGCACCGCGCTCGCCAACTGCTTGTAAAACGCGCGCGGCGGATCGGGCGGCCGCAGGTCCGGCGCATAGAGCGTCACGCCGAACCGCGACAGCAGCGGCGCCGTGTCCAGCTCCAGCACGAGCGGGGGCCGGCACTTGGCTTTCGTGAACACCGCAAAGATCCGTTGGAGCCGCTTCTCGTCCACAGACGGCGCTTTGTCCTTCAGATCGATCGCCACCGACGCGGCAAAACTGTTCACGCCGTGGCCGCGCATATCCCGCAGTTCGGCCGCCTCGCGCTCGCGCAACCGCTCTGTCATCTCGGCCTCGTATGGGCTGCCGGCATAGGCCAGCGCCCAAGTCGACGGCGGGTCGTATTCGACTCCGACCCAGAGCCCGGGCGAGTCCGGCAGTGTGAAGGGGAGCACGTTCACTTCGAGCGGCAGGCGCTGAGGCGGCGCATCGGCCGGCGCGACCAAGACCTGCCCGAGGTAATGACCCGGCGTGGCGTCGGCCGGCACGGCCACCGTCGCGTAGAAATGCGCCACCTGGCCTTTGGCCAAGTCCATGCGCCCGGCTGGCGCGATCCGGTCCGGCCTCAGCTCGTACCGGCCCCGGCCCGCGCGCCAGTCTTCGTCGACCTTCGCTGGCCGCGCCAGGAGTCGGTAGATATGGATCCTGTCCGCCGGGATCTGGCCGCCGTCGGGCGACTTCGGCGTGTACGCCCGAAACCGAATCCCCGTCACCTTCCGCGTGGCGACGACCGAGAACGCAAAGGGCTCGATCTCGCCCGGCGTCGCGAAGCAGCGAATCTTCGCGGGCCGGCCCGGCAGGCTCGGCAACTTGCGGAAGTCGTCGAGCCACGGCCGGCCCACGACGCGGAGGCCGCGGCCGCCGGTGTCCCGGACGGCCGGTGCTGCGCCTGTGCGCGCCAGGCGCCAGTTCGGCGCCTGGTCCGGCGGCAGGAACTCGATGGACTGGCGCAACGCGGCGAACTCGGCTTGCGCAGCCGCCTTGCCCTCGGCGGACGCGAGGATGACCGCGTTGGCCACCCAAGCCATGTGCGGCGAGGCGAAGGTGATCTGCGTGAGCGGCCCCCCGGCGATGTCGTATTCTCGGCACTCGATCATGCCGGGCTGGGGGATCGTGAACGCATCCACGTCCTTGCCGTCCACCGCAAGGCGCACGTCGAAGATGGGCGGCGTGAGCGGCGCGTCGACGCGGCCCACGAAGCCGGCCACAACGCCCATCCACACGGGCTTGAACCCGGGCGCCACGGCCAACACGGCCGGCGCGCGGCCGGTGATGAAGTCCCGCGTCACGTCGTCCACAAAAAACCGCGGCGCCTCCCGAAAGCCGAAGAACCCCCGCCGGTCGACGACGCGCTCGGGCTCATACGCGTGCCCTCGCACGCCCTTGCTTCGGAGCCAGCCCAGGCCCTTATCTTGATCGAACCCGCCCGTCGGGGCCACGGCCCGATACCCCGGCCGCGACGGCGACCCCGCCGGGCCGAAGTCGATGCGCAGGATCTGCTCGCCCGCGCAGACCACACCCATCCACCCGGCCGCAAGAGCCGCCCAAAGGAACGGCGTGGGCGCAAGCGCAGGTTTCTGCTTGGCGGAGTGTCGCATGGTAGAGCGCTGGCCATCTCGGCCGACCGAACTGGCTGGCGCGATTATAGAGGACCACGGCCGGGCAGGCAATCGGCCGGCTGACACCGATAACACGATTGACGCGAGCGGGGCGTTACGCGATGCTGAGGAAGGTGAACGGTGAGGCACCCACCCAAGAGGCTGTCGTCCTGAGCGAAGCCGACGGGCTCGGGATCACAGGTTAACAGGATCTCGGCTCTCCGCCGCTTTCCCTCCGCGCCCTTTGCGATCTTCGCGCCTTTGCGGTTAAACCTCTGGACTCACGAAGGAGCAACCCATGATCCAGCTCGGCATGGTCGGCAAGACGTTGATCCACAACTACCCCTACGCCGCGTACTTCAACGGCGCGGACGACGACCAGTTGGAGGCGCTGTGCACCAAGGCGTGGATGCTCGCGTTCACCAAGGGCCGGCACCCTGAGCCCGCGGCCAAGGGCTCGCGCATCACCCACGTGTGGGCCGGCGTGCGCGAGGAAGCGGAAGCCCTCGCCGGCTCGTGCCGCATCGACAACGTGTGCGACAGCGCGGACGAGGTCATCGAGAACGTGGACGGCGTGCTCATCCTCGACGAGGAGATCGACTCGCGCACCGAGACGGTCAAGAAGTGCCTCCACGCCGGCAAGCCGATCTTCGTGGACAAGGTCATGTCGCTGTGCGTGGACAAGACCCGCGAACTCGTCGCGCTCGCGCAGAGCAAGGGCGTGCAGGTCGCCGCGTGGTCGCAACTGCTCCACGCAGTCGAGGCGGAGGCGTTTAGAGGCATCGAGGGGGGCGCAGGACTCGTGACGTACAACCTGTCCAAGGACATCGTCGACAAGTACGGCATCCACCTCGTGTGCACCGCGTTCGGCGCGTTCGGATGCGACCCCGTGCACATGGCCAAGGTCGATGCCGGGGCGGACGCCGCGCCGGCGATCGTGCTCACCTATGCCGACGGCAAGACCGCGCTCCTGCGCGCGGGCCAGGACATCCCCCCGCGGGGCAACGTGGCGTTCTTCGCCAAGGGCCAGGAGCCCATTACCGCGTCGTTCGGGGACATGGGCGCGATGTTCGACCGTTCGGCCGCGGCGCTCGCGGCCATGTTCGAGGAGGGCCAGCCGCCCATGCCGCCCGATGCCCTGATCCAGATGGCCGAGGCCTGCGCGCGGCTGTGTGGGTAGCGCGGCCTCACCGCAGCCGCACGTCCACCATGGCCACGTCGCCGGCTCTCACCTTGAGGGCGATTCCTCGTGCTGGCTTGAGCGTGTCGCCGGTCCGCAGTTCCGTCGCCGACGCGACTTCGCCTCGTCGCACGCGTAGCGTGCCCCGCCAATCCGCGAAGAGATCGTTGTTCATGAGGCCCACCAGCAGGCGCCGCGGGTCGCCCTCGAAGCAGTTCACGCGTACGTTAAGGCCCGGCGGCTCAACCACGACCGGGGCAAATGAAGCAAAGTAACGGCCGAGGACGCGCATCACACCCTTCGGCAGCAGATACGGCGGCTCCATGTTGACGATCTTCGGCGCGCGGTACCTCACCTCGTCCGTCAGCCAGCGATCGATCGCGGCGACGATGACTCGTCCTTTGCCAGCCGCCTGAACGCTGATGAGCGGGTCGCCGCGCTCGTTCACCAGCAGTGATCGCGCGGTCGTCAAGCGCGCGACTCGGTACGTGTACGGCAGCTCCTCGAAGGTCCGTGCAGTCGAGAGCACGCGCGACATGCACCCCTTCGCCTGTTCGCCAAGCCGGAGACCGGCCAATTCGCCTGGCAACGCTTCCGCGCGCTTTGCGTCCACGAGCAAGTCGCCCCCCGCTCGGACGAAATCGGCCAGCTTCGCCACCACCTCGGGAGTCATCTCGACGTCGCCCAGGAGCATGATCGCCGTGTATTGCTTCATGATCTCTGGCTGGCAGCGGTTGGTGATCACATCAAAAATGTCGCCGTATGGAGTCGCGGTGATGAAGCCGCGCTCGTTGCGCCGGTAGCTACAGTCTTGGTACCCCGGCCAGACCATGCGGAACACCGCGTCAATGAGATAGTCGCCCTTCTCGTACGGGAACTTGCCCCAGATCCGGTACTTGTCCCGACGGTAGAGATGGCGCGGCATGTTCCAACCGTTGTAGAAGTCGAGCATGAACGCGATGGGCGTGTACATCACTCCGCGGTCGGGATGCTTCTCGACCCACTCTTTGATCTCCAAATGCTGCCGGCCGAGGGGGCTGAGTTCCCTGGCGCCATTCGGGAGGCGGTCGGCGGTGAACTGGCTGGTCTCGGTGCCCACGATGCTTTGGCCGCCGAGGTAACCGGAGAAGAACAGGCGCTTGTGCAAGCTGAGCGAACAGCCCTTGTTTGGGCCGTATCCGTAGCCTCCGGCGCGAATCGTCTTCCGGCCGTGATACATCCGGTAGCCATACCGGTTCCAGATCGACGTGGCCTGCGTGGTTAGTCGGCCGTACTGTTTGCTCGCGCCGCGAAGGAACGCGAACATGAGCGTGTCACTGGGCAGGCCCTGCGCCGTCTCGAGGCCCAGTGTCCGGCAGTTGCGCTCGCCGTAGTAGTGGGAGAAGTTGAGTGAGCCGGTCGCGTTCATGTAGTCCATGCTGTCGCCGCAGATGTGCTCGTCCCATTTGACGAAGTCGAGCCAGGCCTCCTTGCGGTTGGCCGCCTTGCTCTTGTGCGCGTACGAGCCGATGTACCGGCCGTCCTGCTCCCCGTTGTCGTAGCCGAGGAAGCGATCGCCCAACACTCGCCGCAGGATCTCGTGATGCTCAGGCGCGATCTTGTGCCGATAACGAGGGTTGAAGGGCACATAGCCCCAGATGTCGAATAGGTACAGCCCGCGGCGGCGTACGTCCCGAAGGCGCTCCTCGAGGCCCTTGAGCGCCCGTTGGTAGCCCGCGGCGGTCTTGTATCGGCTTCGCTGTGGGCAGATGCCGATGTGGGGCCAGCACACGTCGCCGAAGTCGTAGTGCTGGTGGAAGTCGTCGAGCGTAGCCTCACTGATGTTGCGTGCGCCCGTGAAGTGCAGGTCGTAGCCCATCGTCTGGCGGGTGACGGGCTTGGGGTCCGCGGTGGCGTAGAGCGGATGCTCTTCCGGCACCACTGGGCGAGTCCAAGGCTTGAAGCCAGGCGACGTGAGCGTGGCTCCCCGCTTTCCCGCAGGCGTCGCAATCTCGGCCATTGCCGTCCTGGCTTGGGCCAGCATCCCCGCGTAGTCCGCCGCCGGGACAATCACGTCCCGACGCTCGAAGACGGGATTGATGATCGATCCCTCGAAGCGGCTCGGCTGGCCGGGATTCACGTTCCCTTCGTCCAAGTCGAAGCAGATCGATACCACGCGTGTAGGGTCGAAGACGTTGTTGCCCTCGAACGAAATGGGCACACGGATCTCCCGCGGCTCGGCCGAGGTATCGCGCTCTCGCCAGAGCAGTTTCTCGATCCCTTTCACATCGATGGCGCGCAACGCGAGCACATGGCCCGATCCCTGGCCCTGCCATCTGAACGTCAGCCGCCCGAACGGTTCGAGATCGAACGCTCCCGCAAATGTGAGCCTTGCGCCGTCGCCAGCGAAGAGGCGGTTCTCATCCGTGTTGGTGAAGTGCGTGGCGTATCGCAGCGTGCCCGGCGCCGTGAGCGCCATCCGCGTCTCGATGGGCTTCCCAAACTGCGTGCTGGCCACCCATAACTCCGCGCGGCAGAGGAAATCGCCCGGCGGAACGGGATGCCGCTGCCACGGCGTGGCCGGACTCTCGAAGGCGGGCTCGGGCTCCAGGCGCAGCGCCACGATGCCCGGCGGCATGCCCTGAATCCTGAGCCAGTGTGCTCCGGCCGCAAGACGCGCGGTGCCCTGGTATTCCCAGAACGCGTCGCTGGATCGATAGCCGCCGGTGGGATTCAGCGCACACATGTTGTAGGCGTTGAGATCCCGGCCGTCGATCACGATATCGCACGGCCGCCTGCTCTTGCTGGCGTAACGCATGTGGACGCGGTAAGACGCGGCCGCGGGAACATCGAGCCAGCACTCCGCGTAGCCGTTGCCCGAGAGACATGGCGCCTCGCCATCCTCCTCATAGACCTCCAGATCGCCCCACATCCGGTCGGCTCCCCTTGGGAGCAAAACGATCCGAGAGGAAGCCTTCGCCGGCGCGTCGCCCACATGGAGGGCCGCGAGGACTGGCGGCGAGAAGGTGCGCCGCGAACGCACGCTTCCTGACCATTGCGCAAGCGTTCTGCCGGCGCCGGAGAGCGTGGCTCTGGTCAGCGCGAAGTAACCCGCGTTCTGTGTAGCAACCAGGCCGACGAGGTAGCTGCCATTGCCCTCGACCTCGTCGGACACATCGCACTCAAGCTCTGCCACCTGTCCGTCGGTCGTTCCCTTCAGATCGTAACGTCCCACGATGGCCGCGCGCTTGCTCGGGGGCTTCAAGTAGACCCACCCCGCGGCGTTCCCGCCGTAGAGCTTCTTCAGCGTCAGTTGGAGCCGGGCCGTCCCCGTACGCTTTGCCTTTCGCACGGCCAAGACACGGCGCGGCTTCTGGGCCATCTCGAAGATGCGTGCGCCGACCTTCAGCCGCTTCTCCGGGTCGTAGCGCACACTGTCGGACACGCGAACCTCATCGATCTTGCCGCTGAACCAAAAGTCCATCCCCACGTAGCACCCCACCCACAGCCCTCGCGACTGCACTCCCAGCCGGAAGTCCTTGGCCGCCTCGACCCGCTGGACGAGCTTGCCGTCGAAGAAGAAGCTCACGTGCGCGCCGTCGTACGTCACCGCGTTGTGATGCCAACGGCGAGCCGGAACAGAGATCCTCGCGCCCAGTTGCTGATGTCGAAGGCCGTCCGCGTTCGGCGCCCGGCCGCCTCGATTGTAGATCGACATGGAGGTCGAATGGCCTCCGCTAACGTCGAAGTGGAAGGCCACGTCCTTCCCCACCAAAAACTGCCGCCCACTTGGATCGTCCTGGTTGAACCAGCACTCGACCGTGATCTGCTTCAAGTCCCTGATCGCTTCGGTCATCTTGCGAAAGACGCACGCGTCCTTGCCGTTGAACCGTAGCGCCTTCCCGAACTTCCCGTCGGTCCACTTCGCACCGCGCACTTCGCCGTGATACCCATGCTTGCTGGCATCCTTAGCGAGGGCGCCTTCGCCTTCGTCGAAGTGGTAGAGCAGCAGCGTGTGCGCGTCCGGCGCGAAGGGCTTGAGGGGCGAGCCATGGGTCGTCGCCGAGATGGCGGCGGCGACGAGAAGCGTCAACGAGTTCGCAGAGCACATGGCAATCCTCCTGTTGGGTTGAGCTTGAAATGTACCCTAACGCATGGGAACTGTCTATGGACGAGGATGCCCCGCCTTCGTAGAATCTGTTGCTCCTCCTATTCTACGAGGCCACTGGGCACATGAACGGGCGTTCGGTTGTACGACATCTTGCCCTTTGCGCCCCACAAGGAGCTTGTAACCGACGCCGACGCTGCGAGCGCTGTCGATGCTGGAATCGATCTTGATGTCGAAGCGTAAGGAGAAGAGATGAAGCCCAGATTGCTCTGCACGATTCCACTAGCCCTTCTGGCGGGAGTCGCACATGGCGCCCAGCCTGCCGGCGCCCAACCCATCGGCAAGATGGCCGCGTTCTGGCGGAACCGCCCAGTGGTGGACAGGTGGCTCAAAGGCGGGCTGGGGTTCACGCGTATCCCTCAGTATCTGTGCGACGCGTCGCTTTCCTTTCCGTATCGCAAGAAGCCAGCGCCACACGAGATCCCTTTCTGCGACCACGTGACCGTCGTGCGTCTGCTCGGCGGATGGAACCCGAAATGGCGGCACGGCGAAGTCACGCCGGATCGCCCGGTCCAAGCATGCGACTTGGCGTACCGCGACGACACCGGCCGGATCCAGTATCGATGGGAGCTGCTCGCACCGCGCCTCGCCCCCTACGCCAAGAACGGCTACGGCCTGACGATTGTGCTCGACAACACGCCGTGGTGCTTCCCTCAGAAGCCCGATGGCCGCGGCACGGGCCAGGCCGCGCCGCCCGCGGACTTCGCGGAATGGGGCGCATTCGTCGAGGAACTGTGCCGGCAGTTGGTGCGGCAGTACGGCTTCGAAACCGCCAACCGCTGGCGTTTTCGGATGGGGACCGAATGCCAGGGGAAGGAGCGGTTCTCGGGCACGCAGGAGCAATACTTCGAGCTGTACGATTACGCCGCGGCCGCGGTGAAGCGCGTGCTGCCGGGTGCACAATTCGGGCCGTTCAACTTGGCCGGCAGCCCGGATAGCGGCAACGTGAGCTATTACGCCCTGGCCGCGCATTGCCTGAACGAGCCGAACCGCGCCACGGGAAAGGTGGGCACACCGCTCGACTTCGCGGCCGTCTCCATCTACACGTCGCCCTCCCTGCTCCGCGGCATCCTGCGCACGACGAATCCGGCCTTCAAGGCGCAGCAGAAGATCGACTTCTGGAACGACCTGGGCAGGCGACATCCCAGACTGGCGAACGTCTCGCGGGAGGTGCACGAATTCGGCATCCTCGCAAACGAATTCAAGATTGGCCACGGAGAGCCAGGCGCACGCGGCGCCGCGTGGATGTTCCACGTGATGATGTGCCTGCGGGAAGGCGGCATGGATCGGCTCTGGAACTGGGGAGTCTTCGAGCGAATCAACCTCGGCCACAGGCATCAGATCCTGCGCAGCAACGGCTGGCTGTTCTCAATTCTCGAACACACCGTCGGCGGCGAAACCCACGTGCTCGATCCCAAGGTTCGACCGGCCGTGCAGGACGTGAACGCGCTGCCCGAAGACCTGAGGGCGATCGCGGCCTACAAGCGACCTGAGAAACTGGCGAAGCCGGGCAGGCTGTTCGTCAAGAGCATCGCCGTCGTGCAGGGCCGGCGCACGTTAATCATTACGTCGGCCTACCACGAAGATCGCTTCGTAACCGGCCCCGTGGACGTAACCGTGGCATTGCCCGCGAACCTGGCGGCGCTCAGGGGCGCCCCACGCCTCCGCCAAACCGCGCTGACCCGAACCGGCGCGGTGCACTACCGCATTCGCCAGGATCTGGCCGCCGCGGGGCTCCTGGACGCGAAGTTCGCAGCCGTACCCGGCCTGTTGGGTTCGGTCAAGGCCATGGGCGGCCGCGCAGCTTGGCAGTACGTCGATGAGCACTGGCCCCGGTACGAAGCGATCATGAAAGATCAACTGACGCTGAAGCCGTTCGACGGCCGCGTGGGCGCGGACGGCCAGACCCTGCGCATCACGTTCCGAATAGCGCCGCCGTCAGTGGCGGTCATCGTCGTCGAGTCCGATGGCGACAGGGGCAAGGGCAGGTGAAGCCCGCCACCGGCAGCATCAAGAAACGCGGACGCCCTGGGGTGGAGCGAGGCCGGCGGCTACGGAATCTTCACCAACTTCCGCTTCCCGTGGTCGAAGCGCAACACCAGCGCGCCGCTTGCCGCGTCGAAGCTTGAGTCGACCCCCTCGCCAATGGCGCGAAGACGGATCGGCTTCGCGGCGACGATCTGCAAGCTCGTGGCCCGGCCCTTCCGGCCCTCGACGAGCAGACGAATAGCGCCGCCCTCCTCCTGCTTCAACAGCAGGTAATGATGCACGCCCAACTCGCCTCGCAGCCGCATGCCGCGCCAAGCGACATCGAACGCCTGCGGCTGGTCGACGTTCTCATGGCTGTTGGCGATGAAGATCGTGTCGCCGCGGTCGAAGACGAACACGCTTGGCGCAGCATCCTGAGCGGCCCGCGCGGCCGGCGGCCCTCCTGGAATCGAAACCGGCGCGCGCCACAAGCTACGGGCGAGATCATCGCCCGGCGCGGGCGCGCTCGGCAGGCAGACCATGGGGAACATCGTGGCCGTGTTGGGGATAAACTCCGAGGCGTGCTCGATGCCGTAGGCCGAATGCCAGAGCGCGTTGATGCCGCGGCGGCAGGTGTGCAGATCGCCCGGGCCGTACCCGCCGCCAGGCCGCCAGCCCACAGGGCGCTTGCCCCCGGCTCGAAGCGCCTCGAAGCTCGGATTCGGCAAGGCCCACGCCTTGCCGTCGCTATCGGCCAGTGACAGGTCGTCGAACCATACCGTGCCCGCCGCGCCGTCCACGGCGAGGCGGATCAGGCCGAATTGGTAGCCCGTGGGCAACGTGAACGCGACGCGATGTTCGCGCCAGTCGTGTGCGCCCTTGGACAGGCTCGATCGGCGATGGGTCCAGCGCTTGCCATCGAACCACGCCACGTCCACGTACGCCGCGCCCCCAACGTCCTGGCATCGCACCCATGCCGACAGCGTGAACGCTCTGCCCGGCTCCAGCGCGAGAAACTCATCGTTCGCCCAACTCAGCCGCGTCGAACGCCCGGCGCCGGCCTCGATGCGCAGGCTCCGGGCACCCGCATGCGCCACGGCCGAGTCCACTACATACGGCCAGCCATCGGGGTTCATGATCGCGCGTTTCACGTGTGGCAGCAACTGCTCCCGCGTGGGGATGAGCCGCCACTCGACGATGGCCTTGAACGCGGGCTCAAGCGTCTCGCGCCACCACCGCGAGGGTTTGTTGTCCAAGTCCCAGCAATGCGGCGTCGCCTCGCCGCCGATCCAGAACACGCTCGCGCCGGTCAGTGCGGGCAGCAGCACGGCTTGGCCGTAGAAGGGGAAGTGCCGACGCACCTCTTTGCCCTTCTCCATGCCCTTCCTGTAGCCGCCGGCCTTGTGGCAACGGTATCCGAAGAACTCGTCCAGCTTGCCGAACCCGGCCTCGCCCCACATCCACGTTTGCGGGTTCGCGCCCCAGTGCGCCGCGAGGCCGGCGAGCCAGAGACCCATGAGCTGCGCGTGCTCGGTGTACATGGCCTCTGTGATGTTCATCTCCCACATGGGCACGAACGCGCGGCGATGCTCCAACACGCTCGCGAGCACGTCGCCGTCGAGGCTCAGTTCAGCCCAATCCGCGGCCGAGTGCCAGCCCGCGTCGAAGATGCAGTACACGCCATGCCGGTCCGCGATCTCGAGCACCTTGCAGAAGTAGTCCCGTTGCTCCTTGGTGAACGCGTACTGCTCCGCGACGATCACCGCGATGATGTTCGTGTAGCGCGCGAGCAAGTCGTCGAGCACCTCCGGCGGCGTTACCTTGCCCTCGTACCCCTCCGGTCCGCTGATGGGCCAGTGCGTGCGCACGTGCAACACGAGCGGCGATTTCGCGTCCATGTGCGTCTGGCAGACTTGTCCGAGAAATTGCCTCCGCTCCGCCCGGTGCATGGCCCCGGTATGGAGCGCGACGAACGGCCGCAGCTCCGGGCACACGTTCTCCCGCGTCGCGGCCGGCCCCCGGCGCGTCGACGGGAGGATGATGAGGGGATTGGCCGGCGAGATGGGTCGGCGCATGGGGACGCGGCCCGGCGCGGCGCTG
>JAJRTI010000156.1 GCA_024278415.1 Planctomycetota bacterium
AGCTTCCCGCCTGCGTCGAACGCGAGCTTGGCCTCGAACGGCTCGCCGACCACGATCTGCTTCGGCGCGGTGAGCGACAGGTAGCGCACGCGCTGGAGCGGCTTGCCGTCCATGACGCGGCGCACCTGCGCGGCGGTCAGCGCCCGGGCGTAGATGCGCACGTCGTCCAGGTCTGCATCGGCCTGCCACGACGTGCCCGCCTTGCCGCCGATCTGCACGGTCTCGCTGGGCTTGGGCTCCCACGTGAACGCCTTGTGCGCGGCCATGCGGCCATCCACAAAGAGCCACGTCCCGGCCTCGCAGTCCCACGCGGCCGCGACGTGATGCCACTCGCCCTTCTTCCATGCCTTCACGTTGCACGTGATGTAGCGGTCCTGCGCGTCGCGCACGTCGAAGCGGAGGATGCCGGTGTACCACTCCCAGAGCAGCATGGAGTTGTTGTGCGGCCGGAACGGCCGGTCGTCGGAGAAGAACGCGTGCGACGTCTTCTCCGCCGCGATCCAGTTTGGCTTCACCCACAGGCACACCGTGCCCCGTCGCCGGTCGAGCCGGCCCGCGGAGGCGAACCGCAGTTCGCTCCCCGGCGCGAACCGCAGTGCGTGGCCTTGCCTGCCGGCGACCACCTGCAAGCCCTTGGCCGCGAGCGCCCCGGCCGGCACGGATTCGCCGTCGAGACGGAACAGCAGTGGATCACTGGTCGCGGCGGCCGCGCCTGTGGCGAACAACACGGGGACAAGCCAGCGGGCAATGCGCGGTCTCATGACGATCCCTCCCGGTCTTGGGTATCACATCAGCACGTCGCGGAGCAGGATAGCACATGCGCCGGATGGGGCCAACCGCCCGTAGTCGCACCCGCCAGGGTGCGGGACATAGAGGCGCGTCTCGCACCAATCAGCCCGCATGCTGGCGCATGCGGCTATCAGGCCGCACCAACTGCCCGTTGTCACTGCCCAGCCATTCTGCTACGCTCGCGCGTCTCACATTCAGGAGGAACACGACATGCGAAGCAAACGTCTCTTGTGGGCTCTCACCTGGACCATCGGCCTCGTTGCCGCCGCGACTCTCACGACCGCGTCCGGCGCGGTGACGTACCTCCGGTCCACCGGCGGCTGGAAGAAGGCCGGCAACGAGCGCCGGCTCAAACAGACTCTCTCCTTCTCAAACGGCCGCACCGAGTACCGACTCCTGTATGACGTCAGCGTGGGGCCGGACACGCCCAAAGGCAAGTGCTTCTCACACCAGTGGGTCTACTCGGTCGGCGTGCCCAGCATCGGCATGACCGGCCCGGCCATGTGCAACTGGTACTCGCAGGGCTTCCTCGACGTGATCGTGGACGGCGAGAGCCTCAAGGACTACCCGGCCCAGATCGACGTGGTGCGCAGCGGCGGCCCCGACGCGCTCGCCACCATGACGTGGACGACAAGCAAGGGTACCGTGCGCGTGCACTGGCTCCTGCGCGCCGGCGACGACAAGCTCCTGCTGCGTGTCGAATGGGACTGCCCCCAACCGCCGAAGTCGGTCGCGCTCAGGGTGCTGTGCTATCCGAGTTGGTTTCGGGGGAAGAAGGACCGCTGGATCGTGACCGCGCAGCGCGAGGTGCAGCACCCGCGGCTAGTGCAGCTCGACCCCGCGGCTGAGCCGTGGGTCTTCTACCACGACCGCGCGCCTCGGCCCAAGAATGCACGCGGCGCGTGCGCGCTCATGTACCGGCCCGACGACGCGCTCGGCGCGGCGGTCGACGTGCAGGCGTATCCCAACTGGACGACCATCAGCTTCAAGCCGTGGCTGACGCACGCCACCGTCGCGCTATGGGACTTCACCGGCATGGCCGACGACGCGGCGAACTTGGCCTACCTGCGCGAGCATGGCCCACAGATTCTCAAGCAGCTCGATGAAGCGTCACGCGCGGATTGGCGTCGGCCGTTCACGAAGACCGTCGAACTGCCGGGCGAGCGCGGCAAGCTGCTCGACAAAGGTATGGCGTTCGAGCCCACCCCGTTCGACGTGGCCACCCCCGCGGTGGAGACGCGGCGCCGCGTTTGGGCCAAGCCGCTCGCCGGCGGCCCTGTGAAGATCATCTGCATCGCGCCGCGCTGGTCGCAGCGGGAAGTCGTCGAACTCGCCCAGCGGTTCGACGTGGACTACGCCATCGCGTCGGTCGACAAGCCGAACGTGCTGTTCGTGAAGCGATGGATGATGCTCTACGGCTCGTTCCAGCTCTACGGGTACCGCGACCGCAACACCGTGACCATGCTGGGCGAGATGTTCGACAAGATCCGCGGCGACTACGACTGCATCGTCGTCGCGGACGTGTTGCCGGAGACGCTGCCAGGGTATTTCGTGCAGACGCTGCGCAACAAGGTCCGCGCCGGAACGGGGCTCGTGGTCATCGGCGCGGGCAAGGGCCTCATCCAGGCGTTCGGCAAAGAGGGACGGAAGCCGGCGCACTTCGCGGCGGCCGTGCCCATCGGCGCATTGCCCGTGTTGCGAGACTTTGCGTGGGGCACGGCCAAGGGCAAGAAGCCCATCGCCACTGCATTCGAACTTGGCGACGGCCGCCTCCTCGCGCTCAACTACCCCCCGTCGTCCGGCGCCAACCTGTCGTACACGCCCAACACCACCCGCGCACTCGACTTCGTGGTCGAGGACTACGACTACTATCAGTCGCTCCTCGCGAAGGCGATTCTCTGGGCCGCGCAACGCGAGCAGCCCGCGCAGATCGCCACGCTGTCCAAGGACTCGCTGCGCGTCGAGTGCGCGGCGCCGGTCGGGCAAGCGGAGCTGGCGGTCCGCGTCCACGACCGGCAGCGCAAGCTCGGCTCCACCGACAGTCGGACGATCAAGCTCGCCAAAGGTGTGAACCACCTGCCGCTCAAGATCGCCGCGCCCCGCGCCGGCGCGTGCTTCGTCGACGTGTCGCTCGTGCAGAACGGCAAGACGCTCGACTGGGCCAGCACCGCGTTCGAGGCCGAGGTGCGCGGCGGCATCGACGGCATCGAACTCAACAAGAGCGTGCTGAAGCCGGGCGACAAGATCGAGGGCGTGGTGAAGCTGCGCGGGCTCGACAAGCTGGCCCGCGTTGAGCTGCGCGTGGTCGACGCGTTCGACCGCGTCGTGGCGCGAGGAGCGGTCGACGTGGCAGCCGGAGCGAAGGAGGCGCGCTTCGCTTTGCCCCTGGCGCACCCGATCGCGGTCGCCCATCGCGTCGAGGCGACCCTCTACGACGGCCGGGCCGCGCGCGATTGGGCCGTGTGCGAGTTCACCGTGCCGAACCGCGGCCTCGACGACTTCATGTTCCTCATGTGGACCAGCGCGTACAACAGCCGCGTGCGGCTCGCGGTCCTGCGCGAGTTGCGCAAGCACGCGGTGGACACGATCGACAACGTGGGCCTGACCCAGGCCAGCGGCCCCACCATGGCCGCGGCCTGCCGCAACGCGGCATGGGCGAACCTGCGCAGCGTGCCCTACATCACGCGCATCGCGTTCAAGGGCAGCGGCACGACCGTGCGCAAGCCCTGCCTCACCGACCCCGAGTACATGAACGCGTGGATGGACGCTCTGCGAACACGGGCCGCCGCGGCCGCGCCATACGGCCCGCCCGCATACACCCTGGGCGACGAAAACTTCCTGGCCGTCGGCAGAACCGACGTGTGCGCGTCGCCCACGTGCAAGGCCGGGTTCCGCGAGTATCTCAAGGATGTCTACGGCACGCTCGACGCGCTCAACGCAGAATGGGACACGACGCTCGCGTCGTGGGACGCGGCCGAGCCCATCACCTTTGACCAAGCCAAGGAGACGAAGCAATTCGCGCGGTGGGTCGACCATCGCCGGTTCATGGAGCGCGTGTTCACCCGCGCGCACGTGCTGGGCCGGCAGGCCATCCGCGAGGCCGACCCCGGCGCGCGGGTGGGCTTCGACGGGGTCTTCAACCTCGACAGTTGGCACGGATACGACTACTACACGCTCACGCAGGCGTGCGACCTGAACCAAGTCTATGCCTCGCGCCTGAACCAGATCGAATACATGCGCTCCTTCGCGCCCAAGGATGCGCTCCTCGGCGCGTGGTACAACCGCATCGGCAACGCGGACGAGGTCTCGGCCAAGCGCGTGCCCTGGCATCTGCTCTTCAGCGGCTTCAACAGCAGTTGGTACTGGATGAGCTTCGACACCGGCCCGGCCGCGCTCTTCCCCGACCTGCGGCCCACGCCGCAGATGCAGTGGATGGAGGAGTCAAACCGCGAGATCAAGGCCGGCATCGGCAAACTCATCATGCACGCGGAGCGCCAGCACGACGGAGTCGCGATCCACTACTCGCAGGCGAGCGTGCACGGCAACACGATCCTCGACCGCAAGCTCCCCGCGGCGCACCTCGGCGCGATGTTCGCCGTCGAGGATTTGGGGCTCCAATACAACTTCGTGGCCTACGAACAGATCGAGCAAGGAGCGCTGGATAAATACAAGGTGCTCGTCATGCCCCAGTCGTGCGCGGTCAGCAAGAAGGAAGCCGCGGCGATTCGCAAGTTCGTGGAGCGCGGCGGCCTCGTCATCGCGGACGTGTTCCCCGCGGTCATGGACGGACACTGCAAGCTACTGAAGCAGGGCGCGCTCGACGACGTGTTTGGCGCGGCCGCGACGACGACCGTGTCGGCCGCCATGCCGAGCGAAGGCCCCGTCTCGCTCCAGGCCAAGGCATTCGGCCGCGGCAAGGCGCTGCTCCTGGGCTACCCGCTGGCCGAATACACGGCGCTGCGCGACAAGGGCGAAGAAACCGTTGTGCGCGAGGCGCTGCGCCAGGTGCTGGCCAACCACGGCGTGTCCGCACAGGTGCAAGTCGCCACCGACGCCGGGCCGGTGAGCGCCTGCGAGGTCGTGCGCTTCCGCAACGGTGGTATCGAATACGTCGGCATCGTCACCGAGGACAATATCCCGGCCACCAAGCCGATGCAGGCGACGATCACGTTCCCCCGCGAGTCGGATCTGTACGACGTGCGCGCGGAGCGCCATCTCGGCCGGGTGAGGCAGGTGCAGACCGAGATCGTGCCGGGCGTGCCGTTGCTCTATGCGATGCTGCCCGAGCCGGTGCAGGGGATCACGCTTCAGTCCGACCCCAAGACGCTCGCCCCCGGCGCGGCTGCGACGCTGCGCGTCCAACTCCGCACGCGTTCGGGCAAGCTTGCCGGCGCGCACGTCGTGCGCATCGAGGCCACCGATCCCAAGGGCCGGCGCGTCGAGCACTACAGCCAGAACCTGCTCACCACGCAGCCGACGGCCGAGGCCGTGCTGCCCTTCGCAGCGAACGATCCGGCCGGCGCGTGGACCATCACCGCGACGGACGTGGTGAGTGGGACGCGCGCGAAGGCGAGGATAACGCTCAATCCTTGATCTGCCTGCGCGGCGCAGGAAGGCGAAGCAAGAAGGAACGAGCCTGAATCAAGCCGCTATCGAGGCTATCGCCAGGAGCCTGGGGCTCGCCGAGGAGAAGCCGGTCTATCACGACCTTGACGATCTCGCCGGCACGTGGGTCGAAGATCCGGCCTTCGACAAAGCCATCCAGGAGATGGACGCCGTTGACCCTGATCTCTGGCGATGACGAGCCGCCATGAGAATCCTCGTCGATACCAACTGTGGATCGCGGCTTTAGCGGAGCAACACAACTTGCTCCTCTGTTCGCGTGACAGCCATTTCGATCAACTGCCACGGGTTGATTAACGGGCTAGATTTGACCAAGCCCAGGCGGTGGCCTCCAATGCGTCAAGCGTCCCCGGATCATACGACAATGGGATCATCAATCATGATCATCGCCTTCGAATGGTTCAAGGAGGTCTTCTGGCGTAGCGACCACAGCCGTAAGCCGCCGGACCTCCGCGTTGGCATGGACCGGCCGGGTGATCGTCTCACCGTTGGCTATGTGCCTGCAATTCCATGCTCCCATGTACCATGATTTGTAACCGACGGTTTGCCGCCTCAAGGTCAGCCGCTTGGATTTCGTCAAACACCGCTTGACGTGATTGGCCGTTCGACTGCCGCTGCCCCAATGCAGCCATCACCGGCGGGAAGGGAGCGTAGCGGAATTCTCTTCCGTGTGCATGGCATTGTTCGGCGTGCGCTTCTTGCACATTGCCGTCAGAGGCTGGCGTTCCCTCTTGCGTATAGCGGCCACGATCGTGTCGAGATCATGACCGTACTTCTCGGCGAGTCTATCTCGCGTGCGCCACACCTCTGCTATGATCTCATCCTTCATTGGGCTGACCTTCCGTTATCTCCAAGGGTGTGCAAATCTCGGGGCATCGATACCCAAGCTGCGTGCACACACGGCGGACGCGAGGCTTGGTAGCGGGGTTGTCCAAGTGGCGGCAATTCCAGGTCAAGAGAAACGTCGTGGCGTGGACGGCCGACACGGCGACATGAAGGGCATCAAACTCTGCCTTTGCAGGGATGGCACCATCGGCGAGCAGCGCGGCCGCTAGATCCCTCACAGCCTCGTCAACCGGCAGTTCATAGATACCGCGCAGGAAGCTCAACCGACGTGCCGCAGCCTCCGGGTCGCCGACGGAAGCCTCCTCGACCACAAAGCTCGGACGTATACAGGTCGTACGCTGTGCGATGGATCTCCCAGAATTCCCACGTGATCTCCTGCCAGGCCGCCGCAACCAGACTCCGACTGCGCCGCGCAGCCAGGTAGCTAACTATCGACGTCTCAATGTAGATGCTGTCGCGGTTCATCTGAGAAGTCTACCACCTCCGCGCAGATCAGCAATCCCGATGCGCCAAACTTCTGTCTGGTTGTACGTGTGTTTGGCGTGCGCATGCACGAGCGTATGCTACCTCCGTCCTGGCGCCTCGTCAAAAGGTTTCTGCACACCTATCGGGCGAGGGGATGCTATCGCCATTCGTTGCCACAAGCCGCCCACACACAACGTGCGCGAGGAGTGGCAACGAATTGATGGAACGCAACGAAGGGCACGATCTGCACTGGCGGCACATCCAGTGCCGCCCAAGGCCGCGCCAGGAATCCCGAAAGCAGGGGTTCATCTTCAGGGCTAGGGGCGAGTTCCAGACATCGGTGGGGCCTTGATCTCCCTCATGCCGCCCACAAGCCCGGCGAGCCGTTCTGCGGGTATGTTCGACTCGACGTACACGGGCTCGCCGACCAGGGGCACGATGTTTTGCTTGTTCCGCGTTCGAACACCGGTCAATGGCGCGTCGAAGATGTTGCGAAAGACAAGCTCAGCGCCGGGCAAGGCCACGCGCGCGGGCCGGCCGTGGCGCGTGAAGACGACCGCGAGCGACCCCTTCGGCTTGGCGAACACGTAGGCGAACAGGCCGTCTTTCTCGCGTCGCTGGACGAACTTCGCGTTCTCCATCTTGCGGCACACCATGGCGAACGCCACGGCCTTCGGCTTCAGGGCGCCGTCGTACTCGAACCCTTTCATGTCGTACTCGATGCGCCCCTCTCTCTTGATCGGGTCGTCGAGGTCGAAGACGTGCGGGCCGAAGTGGCGCACCCAGCCGGCATACGCCATGGTTACGTAATGGACGATCGCGGCCGCGCCGGTCTTGTAGGTGAAGGCGGCCGGGCTGCCCGTGCGCACCCGCGCGACGGCCCGCTCGTCGTCATACCAACTCGATCCCCACAGGAAGAACTCGTTGTCCCAGATGGGCATGTCCGGCTTGCCCGCGTTGGCCGCTTCGCCGCGAATGACGCCCAGGTAATCGTCCAGGTACTGGTGCCCGTAGAGCTTGTCCTCGGCCCACTCCTGCCAGTAGCCGTGGTACGAGATGATGTCGCAGTATTTGAGCGCGCCCATCTTCATCAGCGGCACCATGTAGGTGTCCCAGCCGGGCTGGAAGAAACCGGAGAAGCCGACCACCTTGGCCTCAGGGTCGAGGCGCTTGATGGTGGCGTGGAACCACTTGAGCATCTGGAGATACTGCTTCGGCGTGAAATACACGGGCTCGTTCCAGCATTCCCAGTACTTGACGGTCTTCTTGAACCGCGGGACGGCGGCCTCGAAGTATTCGGTGCTGTTCTTGAAAAAGCCTTCCGGAAGCGGCTGGTTGGATCCCGCGACCTTTTTCAATTGGCTGCGCCACGGCTCCGGCGGATAAACGAAACTGCCCCAGTGCCGCAGCTTGGGGTTCCAGGACTTCTCGGCGATGTATCGGTCCTCGCTGGCCCAGTAGTTCGGCCCCAGCCACGGCACGTCCTTGGGCCGGCCCCAGTAGGGCCCGGAATACGCGGCATGGTGCCGGCTCCAGGTCAGGCCCATGGCCTTGACGAAATGCCTGTTCTCCTTCATGCCCGTGGTGTGGCTGCCGCCGCAGATTTCCGAACCCTGCGC